>NZ_CALSFT010000002.1:1612500-1767874 GCF_943736995.1 Sporosarcina sp. Marseille-Q4943
TGGGTTCAGAACGTCGTGAGACAGTTCGGTCCCTATCCGTCGCGGGCGCAGGAAATTTGAGAGGAGCTGTCCTTAGTACGAGAGGACCGGGATGGACACACCGCTGGTGTACCAGTTGTCTTGCCAAAGGCATCGCTGGGTAGCTATGTGTGGACGGGATAAATGCTGAAAGCATCTAAGCATGAAGCCCCCCTCAAGATGAGATTTCCCATTACATTTGTAAGTAAGATCCCTCAAAGAAGATGAGGTGGATAGGTCCGGGGTGGAAGCGTGGCGACACGTGCAGCTGACGGATACTAATCGATCGAGGACTTAACCTTAAGTTACTTAAGTACGGTTGAACTTGACGTTCAGCGACAATGTTGGTTTTATCCGGTTTTGAACGAACAAGCATCGTTCAATAGTCTGGTGACGAAGGCGAAGAGGTCACACCCGTTCCCATACCGAACACGGAAGTTAAGCTCTTCAGCGCCGATGGTAGTAGGGGGCTTCCCCCTGTGAGAGTAGGACGTCGCCGGGCAAAGGCCATTCCCTGTGGGGAATGGTTTTTTTATGTTCAAAAATATAACCGAAGGTTAAATATCTGCAATGGATATCTGTCATACCGGTTCCCATCCCGTACACGGAAGTTAAGCTCTTCAGCGCCGATGGTAGTAAAGCCGGCGTAGCCGCTTTGCGTAATATACACCAATGGTGCAAATTACGCAGGGAACAGGCTTCCCCCTGCGAGAGTAGGACGTCGCCTGGCAAAGGCCATCCCCTATGGGGGAATGTTCGAAAATGTAACATTCTGGTAGTAATATTTCTATAAAAAAGACTGTAAGCACACACCAAAATAATCGTGTGTGCTTACAGTCTGTAACAGTCCAAGCAGGTTAGTTTTTCATTTTTATAATATCATGCTCAAGCCGAAAAGGATACTTGATGCGACCATAGCCGCGACCATTAAATAGACGACAAACTTCTGTACTTTTTTATTGCTCATTTGGCAAATCTCCTCACGTTATAGATACTTCCATTTTAACAGATTCCTTAAAATTCTCAAGATGTAGCGGATTTATATAGAAAACGTTACAATGGATTGAAAGGGGGGGCGTTCAAATGAATAAAGTGGATCATATCGGAATTGCCGTTAAAAATTTGAAAGATACCTTGCCATATTATACAGAAACACTAGGTTTGAAACTGCTTGGAATTGAAGAGGTTGAAAGTCAAAAAGTGAAAGTGGCGTTCATCGATGCGGGAAATTGTAAAATTGAGCTCCTTGAGCCGATCGGTGAAGAAGGCGCGATTGCAAAATTCCTTGAAAAACGCGGGGAAGGCATCCACCATATCGCATTCGGAGTTACTGATATCCGTACGCGGATGGAAGAGTTAAAGAAAAAGGGCGTTCAATTGCTGCATGATGAGCCGAAGCCGGGCGCCGGCGGTGCAGAAGTGGCATTCATGCATCCGAAGTCGTCTTTCGGGGTGCTTTATGAACTATGTGATAAAGGGGAGAAGTTGAATGGACATTTATGATAAAATTAATGAATTATACGATAGGAAAAGGGAAATTGAATTAGGTGGAGGCGATGAAAGGATTGCCAAACAACATGAAAAAGGAAAACTGACCGCTCGAGAACGAATCGATCTATTGCTCGATGAAGGATCGTTTGTCGAGTTGAATCCTTTCGTCATACATAGAACACGTGATTTTGGCATGGATAAGCAGATGGGACCAGGAGACGGCGTCGTGACCGGATACGGGAAGATTGACGGACGTCCAGTTTATCTGTTTTCACAGGATTTCACTGTATTTGGCGGTGCGCTAGGTGAAATGCATGCCATGAAGATTGCGAACGTCATGGACTTGGCTGCGAAGAATGGCGCACCTTTCATCGGTTTGAACGATTCTGGGGGCGCACGTATCCAAGAAGGAGTCGTTTCACTGGACGGGTACGGCGAAATTTTCTATCGCAATGCGATTTATTCAGGGGTCATCCCGCAAATTTCCGTCATTTTAGGACCGTGTGCAGGTGGGGCTGTATATTCCCCGGCAATCACTGATTTTGTATTTATGACGGACGAAACGAGCCAGATGTTCATTACAGGCCCGAAAGTCATTGAAACGGTGACAGGTGAAAAAATCTCATCCGAAGATTTAGGCGGTTCGAAAGTACATAATTCCATAAGTGGAAACGCTCATTTCCGTGGAAAAGACGAGAAGACGGTATTGGAACAAGTCCGGAATCTCCTGTCCTATCTTCCGCAAAACAATGATGAAAAGGCTCCTGTACTTGAAAGAGAATTTGAAGATGATTATCGTAACGATTTGGCGGATGTTGTTCCTTTTGAAACGATACGCCCATACGATGTCCGCAAAGTCATCGAACAAGTCGTCGACGAAGATTCGTTTCTCGAAGTGCAGGCGGAATTCGCAAAGAATGCAGTCGTCGGATTTGCCCGTATGAAAGGCGAATCTGTCGGATTAATATGCAACCAACCAAAAGTGATGGCTGGAGGATTGGATATTAATTCATCAGACAAGATTGCCCGATTCATCCGGACTTGTGATTCATTCAATATACCGCTTATTACGTTTGAGGACGTTACCGGATTCTTCCCAGGAGTGAAGCAAGAGCATGGGGGAATTATCCGTCATGGTGCAAAGATCCTTTATGCCTATTCCGAAGCAACTGTTCCGAAAATCACAGTCATTTTACGGAAGGCATTCGGTGGAGCGTATGTTGCTTTAAACTCGAAAGCGATAGGTGCGGACGTTGTCTATGCATGGCCGAACGCAGAAATTGCTGTCATGGGGGCAGAAGGTGCAGCAAACATCATTTTTGCCAGGGAGATTGCAAATAGTGAGGATCCGGATTCGACGAGAAACGAAAAAATTGAAGAATACCGGGCGAAATTTGCAAATCCGTATGTCGCTGCTTCCCATGGAATGGTAGACGACGTTATAGATCCTAGAGAGACGCGGATCAAACTTTTACAGGCGCTTGAAATGATGAGGAATAAGCAAGAGACGAGACCTAGAAAGAAACATGGCAACATCCCATTGTAACGGAACGAAAGTGAAGGAGAGATGCATAGTGAATGTACAACGGCTATTGGATGAGTTTTTTGAGCTTGTACAAATTGATTCCGAAACGAAGCATGAAGAAGGAATTGTCACAGTATTAAAAGAGAAAATGGAAAACCTCGGATTCACGGTTGTGGAAGACGACTCTAAAGATGTGACGGGACACGGTGCGGGAAACTTGATTGCAACATTGAAGGGAACAGTAGATAATGCTGATTCAATTTATTTTACTTGCCATATGGACACTGTCGTTCCCGGTAAAGGGATTAAGCCGGAACTGCGTGAAGACGGGTATGTTTATTCGGATGGCACGACTATTTTAGGGGCGGACGATAAGGCTGGGATTGCTGCTCTATTTGAAATGGCAAGAGTGTTGAAGGAAGAAGGCAAGCCGCACGGCGATATCCAATTTATCATTACCGCGGGAGAAGAGAGTGGACTTGTCGGAGCAAAAGCGATGGATCCGTCACTGCTGAAAGCGAAGTATGGCTATGCTGTCGATAGTGATGGCAAAGTGGGTGGTATTGTTACTGCTGCCCCTTATCAGGCGAAACTATGGACGACAATCCATGGCAAGACGGCTCATGCAGGAGTAGCGCCTGAAAAGGGAGTTTCAGCGATCAATATCGCTGCTAAATCGATTGCTGCGATGACACTTGGCCGTGTGGATTCAGAAACGACGGCAAACATTGGTCGTTTCGAAGGTGGACAAGCGACAAATATCGTCTGTGACGAAGTCCGTATTTTAGCAGAAGCCCGTTCCATTAATTCCGATAAGCTCGAGAAACAGACTGTCCACATGGTTGAAACGTTTAAAAAGACGGCAGCTGCTATGGGCGGCAAGGCTGAAACGGAAGTGAAGCTCATGTATCCGGGCTTCAGCTTCAATGATGACGCGGAAGTCGTGCAAACGGCAATGGAAGCGATACGTAATGTCGGCAGAGAACCTAAACTCATGACGAGCGGGGGCGGAAGCGATGGCAACGTATTTAATGGGATGGGAGTTCCAACAGTGACATTGTCGGTCGGCTATGAGGAAATTCATACAAAAAATGAGCGGATGCCAGTGGAGGAATTGAATAAGCTCACTGAATTACTGATTGAAATAGTTCGCATTGCTGCGACGAAGGGGGCTTGACCGTTGAGCGACTTGAAAGCGGTAATCATTCAATGCGGGCAAGAGGAATATGCTTTGCCTGTAGATACTGTCGTTTCGATTGAAAAACTTGAACGGGTAAATCCGATTCCACATCTGCCAGAGTATATGCTTGGGTTGATGAAAATCAGAGGTGAATTGGTGCCGATCTTGGACTTTCAGCAGATCCTTTACGGCAATTCGGCGAAAGATGATCCGAATGCTAGAATTGTTGTCGTGCAAACCGAAAATCTATTTATTGGATTACTCGTTCTTGATGCAAAAGAGATCTTGGATATCCCGGAGAGCAAATTGACTTCATCCGGCTTGATGGCCTATTCTAGAACGCCATATTTCAAGACAGTCGCCAATCTGGAAGATCGGATGATCACCGTTGTCGATGCTGAAATACTATCACGGACGTTGACAGGGATGGATGAAATCGGGGAATACGTGCAAGCAAAGCGTATGCAAGAAAAATAATGTAGAGCCGGATGGCTGCATCCATCCGGTTTTTTTAATGAAGTGATGGAGGTGAGGCAAGTGACAACTGTCCCGAATGCACAGGCGAAAGTCATCCTTCATCTTGATATGAATAGCTTTTTCGCTTCCGTTGAGCAAGCGCATGATCCTAAATTGAAAGGGATACCGATGGCGGTTGCTGGAAATCCTAAAGAGCGGCGGGGCATCCTCGTCACATGCTCATACGAGGCGAGGGCGCTTGGCATTTACACGACGATGTCAGTCGGCGAGGCGAAGAGGATTTGTCCCCATCTCGTTATCGTGCCACCCGACCATGAAAAATACCGGTTAGCTTCCAATGCTGTTTTTTCGATTTTGCGGTCATATACCGATCTTGTCGAGCCTGTCTCGATTGACGAAGCGTATATCGACATTACAAATATCGGTGGCTTGACGAGTGCTATCCAAATTGCGGAGCACATGCAGCAACGGATCCTAAATGAATTGGACCTTCCATGCTCTATCGGAATTGCGCCGAATAAGTTTTTGGCAAAGACTGCTTCCGATATGAAAAAGCCAATGGGCATTACGATTTTACGTAAGAGGCAAGTGCCAGATGTTTTATGGCCAATGCCTGTTATAGAGATGCACGGGATTGGAAAAAGTACAGAAAAGCGTCTAAATGAAATCGGCATTATAACAATCGGCGATTTGGCGAGAGCAGACGAATCATTAATTAAAGGCACGATGGGGAAAAACGGAATTCGACTGCGAAAGCGAGCGAACGGAATCGATCACCGGCCAGTTGATCCTGACGCGGCGGAAGAAAGGAAAAGTGTCGGAAGCTCGACGACATTGCCGATTGACGAAACGGAACTGTCTGCATGCCTCGAAGTATTCAAGCAGTTATCCGTGAAAGTCGCCCAGCGATTAGACAGGCGACAGCTGGCGGGTACGGTCGTCATGATACAAATCCGGACGTCCGATTGGCGGAACTTCACAAGAAGTCGGACAGTGATCAATCCGCTTTACAAAGCGGAGGATCTGTACAAAGAAGCAGCAGAACTTTTCAAACGGCATTGGGACGGGGATCCGATCAGGCTATTAGGAATTACGGTATCCAATGTCATTCCGATTAATGAATTGAATGAGCAATTATCATTTGAAAACTTTGAGAAGTACGCAAAAGAAGCGAAAATGGAAGAGCTTGTCACAGAACTAGAGAAAAAATTCGGTCCAAATTCCGTAAAACGGGGGCTGGGAGAAAGGTAGGCGATCGTAATGGAACTAGTATTCTTAGGAACCGGAGCCGGTATGCCATCCAAGCAACGCAACACATCATCCATGATCGTCAATCTGTCTGCAGAGCAAGGTGGCTATTGGATGTTCGATTGCGGCGAGGCAACGCAGCATCAACTGTTGAGAACGTCAATCAAACCACGGAAAATCAATAAGATTTTCATCACTCATCTGCATGGTGACCATATTTTCGGTTTGCCTGGATTCCTTGGGTCGCGGTCTTTTTTAGGTGGTGAAGATGAATTGATCATTTACGGACCGGTCGGAATTAAGGAATGGATAACGACTACGCTTCGTCTAACGAAAACCCACTTGACGTATCCGTTGAAAATAGAGGAGATCGATGAAGGGGTAATCTTTGAAGATGATCAATTTATTGTGTCAACACAAGAACTCCAACATGTCATCCAATGTTTCGGTTTTAGAATCGAGCAAAAGCCGTTGTCCGGTAAGCTTCTTGTAGATAAAGCATTCGAATCAGGAGTCCCAAAAGGTCCTTTATTGAAAAAATTGAAGGATGGGGAAGACGTCGAGCTCGCTGATGGGCGAATCGTTTATAGCAAAGATGTGACGGGTGAACCGCAAAATGGGTTTACGGTTGCTGTTCTCGGAGATACAAAATACTGTTCAGCCGCTGTTGAATTGGCAGACAGAGCAGACATTCTGATCCATGAAGCAACATTTGATAATGAAACCGGAGACCTTGCGAAAGAGTACGGCCATTCGACAATAGGGGATGCGGCACGAACAGCGAATGAGGCAAATGTGAATGCACTAATCGCAAACCATATTAGTGCACGTTTCATGCCAGCTGATATCGGTATTTTACAGGAGCAAGGTAAAGCTGTTTTTCCGAACGTCCACATTGCAGAAGACTTCAGCCACTTTGAGTGGAAAAACGAACAGTTGATAAAAAAATAAAGCTGCCGCAGTCATCTTTGACAAGCGGCAGCTTTCCTTATTTATTAAAAGTCCAGCCGCGATCATACTGCTTAGGCGGGTCAATCGTCACGCCCAATTCCTTCGCGGCCGTATAAGCCCAATATGGGTTGCGCAGCAATTCACGGGCTAATAATACAACATCAGCTCGGCCGTTCTTCAAAATTTCCTCGGCTTGCAATCCGGTCGTGATCAAGCCGACAGCGCCTGTCGCAATACTGCTCTCTTTTTTTATCTGTTCCGCAAACGGCACTTGATAGCCAGGATACGCATCGATTTTAGCGGGAACTACAGCGCCCGAACTGACATCTATCAAATCGACATCTTGCGTTTTCATCCAATTCACCATTTCGATGTATTGGGAAGTCGTCATTCCGCCATCTGCATAATCCTCTGCCGATATACGGACGAATAAAGGACCGTCCCAAACTGAACGGACAGAATCGATGATTTCACGCAAAAAGCGATAGCGATTTTCAGATGGCCCTCCATAATCGTCATTTCTCTCATTTGCAAGTGGCGAGAGGAATTCATTGATCAAATAGCCATGGGCGGCATGCAACTCGATGACATCAAAGCCAGCGTCTTTCGCCCGAACGGCGGCATCCTTGAAAGCGACAATTGTATCCTGGATTTCCTTAAGAGACATTTCGACTGGTGTTTTATACTGTTCATTGAAGCCAATTGCACTCGGCGCATAAATATCGCCATCCACCGTAGCCTTCCTGCCGGCATGCGCAAGTTGGATACCTGTCTTCGAACCATGCTGCTTCATAAGACGAACAATTTCAGTTAGTCCCTCCACATGGTCATCGCTCCAAATGCCAAGATCCCGATCCGAAATGCGACCTTCCGGCAAAACGGCAGTCGCTTCCACGATAATCAATCCGACTTGCCCGACAGCCCGAGTGGCATAGTGAATCTTATGCCAATCTTCAACTTTACCATCTAAGTTATGACATGAATACATGCACATTGGTGCCATGACAATCCTATTTTTAAATTCTACTCCGCGAATTGAATAAGGTGTAAATAACATCGCCATTACAATAATCTCCTCCTACCAATCATTCAAGACAACGCTCCCAGTTCCCGGGAACGATTTTCCGCACTGTTGATGCACTCTTGAATCGTCTCTTTAAATTGTCGATTTTCAAGTGCTTTCAATCCGGCTTCAGTCGTACCACCCGGGCTAGTCACATTCCTTCTTAACAGTTCAGGCTCCTCACCAGTTTGCCGTAACATCGCGGCCGCACCTTCGAATGTCTGGATAACTAGTTCGCGAGCCACTTCATTGGAAAGTCCCTTCGCAATCGCCGCCTCTTCCATTGCTTCGACCATGTAATAAACATATGCAGGGCCGCTGCCGGACAAAGCCGTCACTGTATGCAACTCATCCTCTTCAACTTCTTTCACAACGCCAATCGACGAGAGCAGTTCAAATATGCGCTTTCGCATATGTGGATTGACTGAAGCATTCATTGTAACCCCGCTTGCGGATTTGCCGATGGTCGCCGATGTATTTGGCATAGATCGGGCGATTGGGCGGGTGCCTAGGCCATTCTCAATCGTATTGATCGACACACCGGCAATTACGGATAAAACAGCCGCATCATCATTAATAGCATCGGAAATATCGCACATCGCTTGTTGGATATCTTTCGGCTTTGTCGCTAATACGATGAGTTCTGCTTCACGCAATGCATTTCTATTTTGGCAAACAAGTGAAACCCCATACGATTTTTGCATGAAGGCTAGCCTCTCATCATCCGATTTGTTCATCACATAGACATCTTTGGCCAGCATGACTTCATTAGTAAGTATACCAGCAATAATCGCCTCTGCCATTGAACCGGCTCCTACGAAAACGATTGTCCCCATCCTCATCAATCCTTTCAAGTGAATAAAAAAAGCGCTTCCGTCCCGATATAATCAGGACGAAAACGCATGTTTCCGCGGTACCACCTAAATTTGCCGGAATGGTCCGGCACAACTTTCAAGCTTTCGTAACGTGAAAGGGACGGCCATGTTTCCATGGCAGCTCGGAAGCAGGTTCGGGGTAGGAGAGGGATAGCGGTTCTCAGTCGGTGACCGCGCTTCCTGTTTCCTTCACTACCTCTACTCGTCTTCGTCAACGCTCAAGTATTGTAAATTAAAGAGATTATTGCACGTTGTCAGACAAAAGTCAACAATTATAAAAAGTCTTGGAACATATATACGATGCCGATAACAAGAGCCGTAAGCAGAACAGTGAACATTACTTTCCATACGCTGATCGGGGCTTTGCCGCTTACTTTTCCCGTCTGCCCATTCACAAGGAAGCGGTACACGTTATTGTTGAAGGTGAATGACGAAATCCAGAGCGGCAGCAAAATATGTTTGAATGTTATCCCGTCATATGACGTGTCCACTTTCACAATTCTTACTTCATCGCCCGTTTCCTTTCGGAGAATTCGATTCCTTATTCGTTGATCGATAATGCCACGAGCTGAAAACCAGCCCTCTTTTAGCGGAATGGAATATCGTTCTGCAAGGAAGCCCGATAAATATTCCGTCCTATAGTCGAGTAAGCCACCAAGTTGGAAAGGCTCAACTTTGTCGATTAAACCGGAGGCGACATTACGTGATGCCTTAACTAATACATCATCGAAAAATTCATTATATGTGCCGTATTGGGTGCGCCATCTTATTTTCCTGACCTGCTCGGTAACTTGCTCGGCCTTTCCGTCGCGATGCACAGTCTTTGTCACGGTAACATAATAGTACGTTCCAATCTTTACTGTGTAGGAGGATTTAGTATCCGAGTCAAACGTCCAATAAGGGATATATGCACCACTGATTTTTTGCAGCTCATAATCTTTTTTCAACTTTGAAGGTGCGAAATATCTTTTGGATATCCATGTTTTGAATTTCTCAACAGCTTGTTCCTTTGATATGTGAAAGGGAAGCACCAATGCCGGTTTAATACCCGCATCATGGTCCGTAACGGCAATATGAGACGAACCGCAAAAAGTGCAGAAATCAGCAACTTTATCATTATCCAACAATGTTTCCGCGCCGCAATTCTCACATTTAAAGACCCGTTTCTCATTGCTCCAACTATGATCTGCCAGATCCAATGCATCCAAATAGTCATGTTCTGTCGTATTTTCGCGGGTTGCTATAATTTCCACTTCAGTTCCGCAAAAAGGGCATTTTAAACCTCGGGAAACAGGGTCGTAAACTGCATTTCCTCCGCATGAACCGCATTGATTTACCTCTGTTTCTTCAATTGTCTCAACTACTAGGAAGTCGTTGTCTGCATTCGTCATTCCGTCACCCCGTCACGTTCAGCCATCCAGGCTATCTCCGCAATCTCCACAAAACTTTGCTGTAGGGCCATTAGTTGCGCCGCATCTCGCACATTTTTTCTCTGTCACTTGTTTTGCGCCGCATTCTCCGCAGAAATTTGAACCTTCTTTGATTTCTGCGTGACAATTGACACACGGGACTTTCTTTACTTGAACAGAAGTTCCGCATTCTGGGCAGAATTTTGCCGTCGCCCGAATTTGCGCTTGGCAGTGTGGGCAAGCCATTTTTGCCGGTTCGGCCGAAGGGGCTGCATGTTGCTGATTTGCGGAGAAAGCTCCTGCCATCATATTACCTATAGCAGCGCCCGCTCCGATGCCGGCACCAGTGGCCGCCATACCGCCACCTTCGTTCTGGGCGGCATCACGGATCGCTTCGGCTGCCTGATATTGCGTGTACGTATTCATATTGCCTAGAACACCCATCGTCGTCCGCTTGTCCATAGCTTCCTCTACTTCTTTTGGGAGTGACAAATTTTCAATAAAGAGGGAAGTGATTTCAAAGCCGAATTCAGCAAAGCGTTCCTTCATCTTCTCTCTACCTTGTGTGCTTAGTTCGTCATAGTGCATGGCAAGGTCTAGTGCAGGTATTTGCGATTCTGCAAATAGATCTGTCAATCCGGAAAGGATCATCTTTTTCAAGTGATTTTCAATGCTGCTCGTATCATACGAACTGTTGGTGCCAAACAGCTCTTTTAAAAAACGTGCAGCGTCGGAAACTCTGTACGAATAGATGCCATAGCCACGTAAGCGGATCATCCCGAAATCCGCATCACGCATCATAATCGGATTGGAAGTTCCCCATTTTTGATTAATGAACTGCTTTGTATTCACAAAATAGACTTCAGCCTTGAAAGGGGAATTGAATCCGGTTTTCCAAGACTTCAGCTTCGTCAATACAGGCATGTTTTGCGTATATAAAACATGATGCCCTGGCGTGAACACATCGGCAATTTCGCCTTCATTTACGAATACAGCTACTTGCGATTCACGAACGATCAAGCTTGCGCCCATTTTTATCTCGTTATTTTGCACAGGAAAACGGTAAACCATTGTATTGGAATTTTGGTCCGTCCATTCTATGACCTCAATGAATTGACTCTTGAAAAAATTAAAAATCCCCATATTCATCCCCCTTGGAAAAAGATATCGTCATTATAGTATACTACGGATTAATCGATTAAAGGTTTCAAGATTGGGTTTGCCATGAGTGACGTAGCTGGAGAAAAGAGGTACAATGGACTGAATAACCATTCATTATTATAAATCTGATTGAACTTGAAGGAGTTTACTTATATGATACATAAAATCGAAATTCCAACGCCGTTCGCGGTAGGAGATGTCAATGCATTTGTCGTCAAAGGGGATGCTTTATCACTTGTTGACGCGGGACCTAAAACACCAGAGGCATACGAGGCGATAAAACGAGGCCTGAAAGAAATCGGTTATACATTCAATGATATAGAGCAAGTCGTTCTGACTCATCATCACCCCGATCATGCCGGCTGGATGGATGCATTTGACAAGGCGGAAGTGGTCGGTCATCCGTATAACAACCTATGGCTGAAGAGGGATCAGGCATTCATGGAGTACCATGACCGCTTTTATTTGCAATGTCTAAAGGAAGAAGGCGTGCCGGAGGTCTATTTCAATTGGGTGGAAAAGATGAAAAGGCCGATACGTTTGATGGGGGACCGGACGCTGAACAGGACAATCGAAGAGGGCGACGAGTGGACAGGCCATCCAGGCTGGACCATCATGGAAACACTCGGACATGCTCAAAGCCATATTGTTTTATTCAATGAAAAGACAGGGGAGATGATTGGGGGAGACCTTGTACTGGAAAAAGTATCGTCCAATCCTTTAATCGAACCTCCTGCGGAACGTAACGCAGAGCGTCCGAAGTCGTTATTGCAATACAATGCTTCTTTGACACGTCTGTTAGATCTGCCGATTGATATCGTTTACGGCGGTCATGGAAATGAAGTTCGGAATGTCCATCCTCTAATCGAATTAAGACTTCAGAAACAACATGAACGGGCAATGAAAGTGCATTCGATGCTAAATGACGGAAGTAGGACGATTTATGAGCTGACACAGCAATTGTTCCCGACTGTCTATGAAAAAGAACTTGGCCTAACACTATCCGAGACAATCGGACAAACTGATTATTTAGTATCAAAAGGGCTTGTACGAGAAACGATTGGAGAGGGCGGTATTTTGTATTATGAACAAACGTAAGACCGTTCTAATAACCGGGGCGACGAGCGGTGTCGGCTATGCAACTGCGATGCGTCTGTTAGCTGACGCCAACCGGTACACTGTTTATGCAACGGGAAGGGCTCCGGACAAGCTTTGGGAATTGCAAAACGAAGGGGCAATTGCCATTCCTGCGGATATAACAAACAAGGATGAGAAGGAAAACCTTTTGGAGCAGACCGGCCCATTGGATATCGTCATCTTTTCAGCTGGGGTAGGGCATTTCGAAACCGCCCATGAATTGTCTGATCAAGAAATCCAATCGATGATGGATACAAATTTCATAGCCCCAGTCGGACTGACGAAGCGCGTCCTTCCACAAATGATAGATCGACGGCAAGGGCACCTCATTTATATCGGTTCGCAGGCAGGAAAAGTGGCGACACCGAAAGCCTCCGTCTATGCAGCGACTAAGCATGCATTAATCGGATATACGAACGCGTTGCGCATGGAGGTTGCCCCGTTTGACATCAATGTTTCCGTCATTCATCCGGGTCCGATTGATACTCCATTCATAGATGGAGCAGACAAAACGGGAAACTATCGTTCATCGCTCGGCAGACATTTGCTGCAAGTCGAAACTGTAGCAGATGCAGTCATCCGAACAATTGACAAGCCTGTCCGTGAAATTAATCTACCCGGCATTATGGGGCTCACAAGCAAACTGTATGCACTCACTCCTGGATTAGTTGAAAAAGTCGGTCGTAAATATTTTATGAAGAAATAATTGAGGGAAAAGAACTTGTAAATCCGCAAAAAAGTCCAATACTACATAATAAAAGAGCATGATCCCAACTTCGGACCATGCTCTTCTTTCCGCACCGGAAAATTTGATTGTTTGTATCCTTGCTTCAAACTGTTCTTCCTGACAAACAGTAAACGCCCGTCAGTGCAGTTTGATCGATCTGACCCCTGACTTTAAAAAGTTTGGTCCTATTCGTGAATGACCATAATGGGTGTCAGCTTCAAGTTGCACTTCCACAAAAAACTTACCTCTTACCGTACTTAAAGTGGCCGGAACAATACTGTTTTTCCCCGGACGAGTGTTCCACTTGCCAGTAAAGCAAATTTTCCGCCAAGGCTGTGCAAATCTCCGTGGAATCGACCATCGTGCTATCTCATCCACTTTCGTTCTGCCTTGTATTCTACATATACCCTTCACTACAATAGGATAAACACAAATTTCAAAATTTTTTTATTAATTTTTATCTCTTGCCATTTGTTCCTGCGCTAATCGGACCATCTCTTTCACCATATTTCCGCCAATTGGGCCACCTATCTTCCCAGCCTGTTCCGATGTCAGTTTGCCATTGTATTCTTCTGAAAGGGGAATGCCCAATTCCTTTGCAATTTCAAACTTGACCGCATGCGGTTGGTCGTCATCCACCACATATCCTTTTGCTTTCATAACATCCACTTTCAGCTGATCCAATTGTTTGCGTGCCTCAGGAACTAAAACACGATTTTTTCTTCCCATCCACTCATCTCCTTTCCAGCATAGTCTTTCCCGAAAATCAATAATGATGTTGATAGTAAAATATACATTGCTTCTCGAATGCATTAGCAGTTCAACATGTTATACTAAAATGAAATCAATTAAATGAACAAAACGATTAAAAACAGGAGGCGAGCTTGGATATGAAAACTGTAACCATTGAACATATCGTAAAGCGATTCTCATTGGAAGTCCTTGTTGGACATCATATGCTAAGTAAAATCTTAAAAAAGACGAAAGTCAGAAGACCGGGCTTGGAGTTTATGGATAAATTTGATTTTATTGCGACGGAACATGTCCAAATTCTAGGGAAGAATGAAATCAATTACTTGCATACGCTTTCGGATGAAGAATGCAAGCTCCGAATCGCCAATATTGTCCAATACGATCCACCGTGCATCATTATTACGTCCAATCAGGAAGAACCGCTTGGTTTAAGGCAATATTGTACAGAAGAACAAATACCCGTCTTACGGACACCTGATTCGACGAGTGAAATGAGCGCCAAGCTGGATGCTTACGTCACGAAAGAGATGGCACCTGAAATTGCCGTCCATGGCGTATGTGTCAATGTAGCTGGCATTGGAATCCTGCTCCGTGGAAAGTCGGGAGTGGGGAAGAGCGAAACGGCCCATACACTGATCGGCAGGGGGCATCGATTGATTGCAGACGATATCGTTGTGCTGAAAAAACTTAGTCCGCAAACTCTTCTCGGCACACATGACGAAACTAACAAGGAATTTCTGGCGTTACGTAGCATCGGTCTGCTCAACGTTGTCAGGCTTTATGGCCGTGCGGCTTTTCAAGAAGAAAGCCGAATTGCGCTCGATATTGAATTGACGGAGTGGAAAGACAATGCATTGAATAATGAACTTGAACTGGACACGAAATTCAAGTCTTATATGGATGTTCCAGTTCCGCATATCCAAATCCAACTACAACCGGGTAGAGATGTGGCAGGTTTAATTGAGGCGGCAGCAAATAACTGGTATTTACAACAGCAAGGATATAGTGCTGCAGAAGAATTCAAGAAGCGGCTTGAATCAGAATTTAATTAATAAAGCTGTAGAAGAGATTTAACATATAATTTAAAAGAACCGATGGATTCGTCCATCGGTTCAGACTGTTGACAAACACCAAGAATTTCGGTGTTTGCCTATTGTCTTTTTTCTTTTAAAATAGAGATAAAGCTAACAATGTTGATTTCCGCTGCGAGCGGACGCTTTCCGCGGGCACGGCTTCAGCCGCTTCCCTCGCTGCGCTCAGTCCAGGGTCTTCAGCACGTGCTCTTCCCGCAGGAGTCGCCGCTCTCCGCTTCAATCAACGGTGTTTCCTATTAACTGAATGAGGTGATGGATATGATGACGAAGAATCAAATTAATGAACGCGAACAGTTGGAAATGCTGACAATAGAACAGTTGGTTCCTCAAGACCATCTGGTGCGCAAACTGGATGCAGCCATTGATTTCTCCTTCATCTATCCATTAGTTGAAGATCTTTACTCAACCATTGGGAGACCCAGCATAGATCCTGTGGTACTGATCAAGATGACATTCATTCAGTATACCTTCGGCATCCGCTCCATGCGCCAGACAATCAAGGAAATTGAAACGAACGTGGCATATCGCTGGTTCCTAGGCTTCGGCTTTCATACAGAGGTTCCTCCCTTCTCCACGTTCGGGAAGAACTATGTCCGTCGTTTTGCAGATACTGATCTTTTTGAGCAGATCTTCTATAAAGTTCTAAACGAGGTGGCAAACCGTGGGCTTCTCAGCCCAGAACATGTCTTTATTGATTCGACTCATGTGAAAGCGAGTGCGAATAAGAGAAAGTTTGAGAAGAACGTGGAGAGCGCCGGCTATGGAGGCTGAAATGATACCCCTGTCTTAAAGGATTTCCAGTTGATTGGAGTGCAGGGCGGCGACTCCTGGGGGATTAGCGCAGCGTGAAGACCCCGCAGGAGCGAAGCGACGAGGAGGCTGAGGGCAAGCCCCCCGGAAAGCGTCCGCCCGGAATGGAAATCAACGTTATTTCAGTCTACTGACAGTTAAAATGTAGATGTTTAAGCAAAAGGGTTGGAAATTTGTCTACAGTCTGAACCGATGGATTCGCCCATCGGTTTTTTACCTATAGATTTTTATTGATCAATGCATTTTTTACCATTTGATTAATGTATTCCAACGTCTTTTGTTGAGCTTCTTCCAAACTATAATCTAGCCGGTTATTCAATATATTCGTGAGCATCCCTTGCCATAAAAGATTAGTCATTTCATTAAGTGAATCTACTTGTCGTTCATCGATCAGTCCATCCTGTGCTACCAATTGTAAAAGTGACTTTCCTCTTTTCGTCATACTTCGTTCGAACAAAATCGGTTTCAACTCTTCGGGGATATTGATTAAGTCAGAAGGGTACATCTCATAATAACGTTCAATCATCCTTTCCGGATGATCCCCAAGATCCATAATGAACACTGCATGGAAAATGGCGGGCTGCTGGAAGGAATGTCTGCAGAAGCATTCCCATGCAAGCATATACTTCTCCAAAGAAGTTTGTCCTTTCTGCATGCTTTCCGTAACTTCCTCCGTATATTCTTTCAACAGCTTCATCGATGCAAAGAAAATCAAATGTGATACTTCACCAAAGTAATTGTATATCGTCGCACTGTTGTATCCGGCACGGTCTGCGACCTTCCGAATCGTTACTTGATTTATTCCATCCTCATTTATAATCTCTTTTGTCGCATCAATAAAATATTTCCACATGCGGCTCAATTGAATTTTCTTGTTGCTCATAACCTCAACTCCATCCTTTCCAATCCATTAAACATAATACATTATTTACATTATACAATATTTACAAACTATTATTTTTCCTTTTACAATTGTTCTATCATTTTTCCTGTGGTAGAATAATCGATATTAATAAATAATCATGATTAGTATATCTTATCTGATTATCAGAGGTGTTTCCATCTAATCTTTCAATACTAGGAAACTTATCTTTGAAAGCGCTATCAAATTAAGGAATGGTAGTGTTGCAATGTAAAAAATTAAATAGGGGTGGGAACATGAATAAAGTGAGGATTGATCCATTTATCTTTTGGGCATCACTAGCAGTCATTATTGCGGCAACAGTTTTGCTAGTTGTCAATCGATCAACTGCAGAGCCGTATTTGGATAATATGATGACTGCGATTACGTATAAGATGGATTGGGCGTTTCAGTTTTTGACAATTGGTTTGTTCATTCTACTGATCTGGTTAGCATTCAGCCGCTATGGAAAGATTACGCTAGGTGAAGGAAAGCCTGAGTTTTCAACATTCAGTTGGGGAACGATGCTGTTTACGGCAGGCATGGGGACTAGCATCATGTATTGGTCAATGCTCGAACCGATCTTTTACTTCACTGGGCCTCCATTCGGGATTGAAGCGGAAAGTAAAGAAGCTGCTGAATGGGCATTGACGTACGGCTTATTTCATTGGGGCATTTCCGCTTGGTCACTATATGCATTCCCGACAGTTGTCATCGCCTATTCTTATTTCATTAAAAAACGTCCTTCTTTGAAAATGAGCGTCGCTCTTAGCGGTGCACTCGGTAAATATTCGGATGGCTGGTTAGGCAAACTGATTGATATTCTTGTCATTTGGAGTCTGGTCGGAGGTTTAGGTACATCGCTCGGTTTAGGAGTTCCAATGGTGTCTGCCGTAGTAGGTAGTATTTTAGGTATTGAACAAACCCTAACACTCGATGCCATCATCGTCATTTGTATAACGATTGTTTACTCGGCGAGCGCTTACTTGGGGCTTCATAAAGGAATCCGGAGATTGAGTGACATTAACGTCTATCTAGCATTGGCGCTAGCAATATTCGTATTCATCGCCGGACCGTCTTTATTCATATTGACGTACTTCACTAACAGCTTCGGCATGATGATCCAGAATTTCGCCATGATGAGCTTTTATACCGATCCCATCAGCCAAGGCGGTTTTCCACAAGGTTGGACTGTATTCTACTGGGCTTGGTTCGCAGCGACAGCCCCTTTCATGGGACTTTTCGTCGCAAGGATTTCGAGAGGAAGAACAATCCGTCAACTGATCACCCATATGCTGCTTTGGGGTTCTATCGGTGGCTGGATTTACTTCATGGTATTTGGCGGCTATACGATGAACTTGCAATTGCAAGATATCCTTCCCGTTAAAGACATCTTAACCGAAAGCGGAGGACCTGCATCAATCGTTGCCATCTTGATGTCATTGCCATTAAGCGCTATCGTCTTGCCGTTCTTTGTCATACTGGCGGTCATTTTCCTTTCAACATCGATGGACTCGGCAACGTATATTCTATCAGCCATCGCAACGAAGGAATTGGGGGAGGGGCAAGAGCCAGCACGATGGCATCGGATGATTTGGGGAGCCGTTCTAGCAACAATTTCCATTTCGTTGCTGCTTATCGGCGGATTACGGGTCATCCAAACGTCCGCAGTCGTCGTCTCTGTTCCAATTTATATTTTCTATCTTCTGCTCGTCGTCTCTCTTTTAAGATGGCTGAAGCAAGACTTTCCAAAAGCGTAAACAGGATATTACTTAGGAGGTTTTCAAAATGGTTTTCAACGTTCGTGAGACGAATCGGGTTGTTCGGACAGAGTTTCCGAGAAAAATTAAGGAAATGAATAATATTTGGATTCCGATGTCGGACGGCACGCGTCTTTCCGCCCGTATTTGGCTGCCCGAAGATGCAGTCCAAAACCCTGTCCCGGCGATTCTTGAATATATCCCGTACAGGAAAAATGACTTTACTGCATTAAGGGATTCGCTTCGTCATCCCTATTTTGCTGGACATGGATATGCGAGCATTCGAGTTGATTTAAGGGGATCCGGCGATTCCGAAGGGATTTTGTATGACGAATATTTAAAGCAGGAACAGGACGACGCATTGGAAGTGCTCACTTGGATTTCCGAACAGCCATGGTTTACCGGAGGCATCGGCATGATCGGTAAATCATGGGGAGGTTTCAATGGTTTACAAGTGGCAGCGAGACGCCATCCATCATTAAAAGCGATCATCACACTTTGTTCAACAGATGACCGTTATGCCGATGACGTACACTATAAAGGGGGAGCGATGCTTGCTTCGGATATGCTATGGTGGGCTTCCACAATGCTTGCCTATAATGCGCGTCCAGCTGATCCCGAAGTGGTCGGGGAGGCATGGCGTGATAATTGGCTGGAACGGTTGGAAAAGACGCCTCCTTTCGTTGAGGAATGGGTCAGACATCAGCACCGCGATGAGTATTGGAAGCATGGTTCAGTCTGTGAGAATTACGAGGACATCGAAATTCCGGTATATGCGGTAGGTGGTTGGGCGGATGGCTATACGAACGCCATCCCTCGGTTATTGGAAGGTTTGAAAGGGCCGCGAAAAGGATTAATTGGTCCGTGGGCGCATGAATATCCGGAAATGGCAGTCCCGGGGCCGCAAATCGGGTTCCTTCAAGAGTGCTTGCGCTGGTGGGATCACTGGTTGAAAGGCATAGATACCGGCATTATGGAGGAACCGATGCTGAGAGCATGGATTCAAGAAAGTGTCCCTCCCCAAACCGATTATTTTGTTAGACCGGGCCATTGGGTGGCGGAGGAGCAGTGGCCTCCATCCGACCTCGTAACTAAACGTTACTATTTGGACGGTTCGGTATTAAAAACAGAAATTACTGATGCAAATAAAATCAAAGTGGAAAGTGTTCAACAGCACGGTCTCCATGCTGGTGTATTCTGTCCGTTCGGCCAACCGGGCGACTTGCCGGGAGACCAAAGGAACGAAAATGGCTACGCAGTCGTTTTTGACTCCGAACCAGTTGAGGAGCCTGTCCATATATTAGGGCACCCATCATTCACTGTCGAACTTTCATCCGACAAACCGAATGCTTTACTATCGGTACGGTTAAATGATGTTGCACCAGATGGTTCATCCACCCGTGTGACGTGGGGGCTGTTGAACCTAACGCATCGGGATAGCCATGAGTTTCCTGAGCAGCTAGTGCCAGGTGAAAAATACAGCATCACTGTCGAGTTGAATGCAATCGGCCACAAATTGAAGAAAGGGCATCGCTGGCAATTGGCCATATCACCTACGTATTGGCCACATGCTTGGCCATCTCCTGAAGAAGCGACCTTGACTGTCTATCCTTCAGAGAAGACATTTTTGTCGCTGCCTATCAGGGAATCGAAAGCGGTTGACCTGGAACTGGAGCCTTTTAAACATCCAGAGACGGCACCAGTTCTGGAAAAAGACATTTTACGTGATGCAAATAGGACACGCGCCATTACACATGATGTCGTGTCAAACGTGTGGACGCTCGATGACTTTTCGGATGAAGGTGCCAGAAAACTACATGTCAATGGTGTTGAATACGGGAGTACGAACCGCAATATTTATTCAGTCAAAGAAGGTGAGCCCTTATCCGCGAAAGTACAATGTGATTGGACGTTGTCGCTCGGTAGGGGTGAATGGCAGACAAGCCTTGAAACGACGAGTGTCATGACGGCCGATGAAGAGAACTTCTATTTGATGAACAAATTGATCGCGTATGAGGGGGAAGAGGAAGTTTTCAATCGGACATGGGAAACTAAAGTTCCGAGAGAGTTTGTATAAGACAAAGATAGGGCAGGAAAGTGATCGGATATGGTCCCATTCCGCCTAAGTTTTATATGCGTCAACAAAATACTAAATAGTCTCTCGTCCAAAATTAGGACGAGAGACTTTTTATATTGTTGTTATTTAATGCTCGGTTCCACTTTCACTTCAACATTCCCTTGTAACGCTCTGCTGATCATACATGAGGTTTCCGCTTTCAACGCCAATCGCTCTACAACATTCCGCTTATCCGCCATACCTTCGGCTAAAACGATTTCCGGCTTATGTATGATCTTTTTATATGTAACAACGCCATTTGTAAAGTCCACCACGCCGATTGACTGCATCGTCAGGCTCTTCTTTTCCACTCCGCTTCTTTCCATCATCGCGGCAAGCGTGATGATATAACATGTTGCAGCTGCGCCGAGCAGCATTTCATCAGGATTCGTCCCAATGCCTGGCCCTTCCATTTCCGTAGGGATGGATACTTCCGTCTTCAAGTTCAAAGTTTCGATTGTCCCAATATCATTGCGTAATCCTGGCCAGTCCGCCTTAAGATAAAAACGATGTTCTGCCATTTACATATCCCCTTTCTACTGAATTTCATTATATATGATACGAAAAGACATTCCATCTCAAAGATTCCAATGGTAAAGTATAGAGATAAGTCATAATAGTTAGAGATGAAAATGAAGAGAATTGGTGGGATAGATATTGAACAAACAAGATTTGTTATTACTTTTCGACAAAGAACTTCGTAAAAATTTGCATACACCGGGTTATCGTCGTGAAGTAACAGAACACGTAATCCGACATGTCTCATTGCATGGGGAGAGGGGATTCATTATTGACTCCCGAGTAAATGAGGAGAATGCAAGTGAAGTTATCCAGGAAGAAATGAACTATTTCAATCGACTAGGTGTAGGGTTTGAATGGAAAGTGTATAGCTATGACAGGCCGAATGATTTGAAAGAGCTTCTCGGGCAGGCCGGATTCACTATTGAACCTCAAGAATCTCTTATGGTTATGGATATTAATGATGCGCATTCATTACGTCATCGGAAACAACAGACATATGTAAACGAAATAGTTGATCAGAAAGGAATCAGGGAGATGATATCGTTAATAGACATCATTTGGGAAGATTCTCATGAGGAGTTAGGGAACCGATTATGGAGAGACAAGCAGAATGACCCAGATTCTCTGTATCTGTATGGAATATATGATGATGATCGACTCGTCAGTGCGGCATGGATTTGTTTTGAGAAGAATTCTTCATTCGCAAGTTTATGGGGTGGTTCCACTTTACCGGAATATAGAGGCAAAGGATTTTATACATCACTGTTATCTGTACGAGCTAATAAAGCAAAAGAAAAGGGATATCAATTTCTAACTGTTGATGCAAGTCCGATGAGCAAGCCAATATTAGAGAAACATGGATTCTACTGCCTTGCCTACTCTTACGGCTGTCAATCACCGGAACTAAGCAGAAACCATTAAGAGGATAGAAAAGAGCCCTGGCTATGGGCTCTTTTCTATCCATTCATATATTGAAAGCTAAATGACCAATTTGGATTTTCTAGTGAATTTGAGATAGACGATAAGAAACAATCCAGCACTCAAAAATCGCAGCGCAGAATTCATGTACATAGCAATTTCAACACCCCACTGCTCAAGCAGCCAGATGCCGATTTGAGGCGCTGCAAAGGCGATGACCGACAACAAAACATTATAGGTTGTTATGCAATATGTCCTCACATGATCAGGAGACTGTTCCAACAGCAAGTTGAATAGCAATAACACGACGCCTGCCAGGAAAAATCCCGATGAAGTCTGGACAATTGCGATATAATACAAATTTGTCGAAAGGACCGTTAGAAACGGAGTCGTCGCCATCCCGACCGCAGCCCATACAAATACCAATGTGTTCGACCTTTTTTCCGCCCATTTCTTCCAAAGGGGGAAGGAGAGGAATTGCGCCAGCATGTTCCCGGCAGCGAACATACTGACCCAGAAAATAGTCACACCGACATATCGGACATGATAAATATTGAAAATTCCCCACGCCATCTGCCAGGCAAAATTAAATAAAAGCGCAGCAATGAGGAAAGAGACGTAATTTCTATGCTTGAAAATTGACCAATCCATCGTTTTCTTCTTCACTGAAGATCCATCATTTTTTACTGGCTCTTCTTCATGCTTCATTAATAAGTATACTTCGAGCATGCCGAAACAAAAAGCGAACCCAAACAATAATTGGTAGGCTGTCACGCTAGCGGATGCATCCTTCATTAAAATCCCTATTATAAGAGTTGAGATTAGCCCTACAATCGTCAACAATCTGTTCCGGTCACTGAAAAATGCACCGCGCCTTGATTCCTCTACGAGATCGCTAATGAAAGTTTGCCATCCAATATTGGCAACTGTATTCGGCAAACTCATAATAGCAATAACGACTAAAAAGATCCATGCATGCATCGATGGGGAAGGCAAGTAGACGATACTGATAATGAATAGGAACATGAGCCTTGCCAGTAAGACCGAAAGCGCCACGAGCTTTTTCTGTGCTTGTGATCTATTCAATAAAATTGCAGCAGGTATCGTCATAATCAGTGCCATTAGTGGCGGCAGCGAACTGATCAAGCCGACTTGGTAATTGGTCGCGCTAAGCATAGTTATTGCGAAAATCGGGAAAAAGTTGTTTGAAAAATTTAGTACGATGGTCGATGCCATCCCGTGGTAAATGCTGATCTTCTCATTATATGTTCGCATAATCTCTCCACATTTCTATTCATTTGAACAACATACTAATCTGAATTATATACTTCGCTATACGAAATACAAGACTCTATTTATAAACACCATAAAAAATCATAGTAAATGATACCGCGGCATAGTAATTAAGGTATTCCGTTTTTTATTGATAAATCTTCTCAAGTGAAGTAAGATATATTTGAGAATGTTTCTCAATTATTGAAAGGTGGAGAGGATGAATTTCATGCTTCGCATTATCATTTTGGCGCTGTTGACAGGTTCTGTCGTCAGCATTTCAGCAATATCCTTCGTAAAAGGATTTGACATGGAAGGGGCATTGATCGGACTCACTTCCCTCATCTTCTTATTTGGAATTGCTTCCTTCTTCTATACTGAATATAAAAAACAGACAATCAGTTCATAAACGCCAGTCCTACTGGTGTTTTTTTAATGGTCAATGAAGGAAATTTTTATATCAATGAAGTATAATCAAATAGCTATTGTGATCTGTTATAAGGAGGTACTTATGTTTTTTATTGAACTAAAACGAATCTTAGTCGTCATATTCGGCTCTTTACTAATGGCGATTTCATTGAACTTTTTCTTGATTAATGCGAATGTATATGCAAGTGGATTTGCTGGGGCTTCACAATTAGTTTCGAGCATCTTGCACGATCAACTGGGCATCTCGATCAGCACCGGTATTCTACTGTTTCTATTCAACATTCCGGTAATCATTTTAGGGTGGTACAAGGTTGGAAGAGGATTTACAATTTACAGTATCGTTTCAGTTGTTTTTACGACAATTTTTCTTGAGGTTTTGCCCGTTTTATCCCTTTCCAATGATATTATCTTGAATGCTGTTTTCGGTGGAGTGATTGCAGGTGTAGGTGTCGGAATATCTTTGAAGCTCGGAGCATCGACAGGCGGAATGGATATTGTAGCGATGGTCTTGTCTCGACTGCAGGATAAACCGATTGGAACTTATTTTTTGTTGCTGAATGGAATTATCATTGTTCTTGCAGGCGTATTATATGAGCCTGAAAATGCGTTATATACGATGGTTGCGCTCTATGTGACAACTTCAGTCATCGACATGATTCATACCCGTCATGAGAAAGTGACGGCAATGATCATCACGCATAAGGCTGATGAGATGCAAGAGGCGATTCACCAGAAAATGGTTCGTGGCATCACAATAGTTCCTGCCAAAGGCGCTTATTCAAAAGAAGAGAAAAGCATGCTCTATTTGGTCATCACGAGGTATGAATTATATGACCTAGAGAAAATCATTGACGAAGTCGATCCACAAGCTTTCACAAATATCGTTCAAACGGTCGGTATTTTTGGTTTCTTCAGGAGGGAAGACGAGCTCCCAGAACGACCAACAAAATAAAACGAGGTATCCCTGTAATATCGGGATACCTCGTTTTATTTTGTTCCACTATCATTTGTGTCGACTATTTCGGTTGTACCTTCCAAGAATTTATTCAATTCCGCTATATTCTTATCAAAGTCAATTTCAAGGACTTCACCAATAGTAACCCTTTCAGGGCTGTAAGAGTTGTCAACTGGGATTCGAAGTGTATCAATTTTTTCGGATTTATTGTCCAAAATTCCTTTGCCGATGGAAAGCATCGTCATCTTGTCCAGGTTCGTGTCGATATAGGCGTCTGCAGCACCTAATAGCTTCGGTAGATTCATAAGGCTATGAACGCCCACTGCCTCTTCCTTCAGTTTTGAAAGCACTTCCTGCTGTCGTGCTACACGGCCAAAGTCGTTTTGGCTATCGTGCCGGAAACGGACATAACCTAATAGTTGTTCACCTTGCAGCCTTTGCACTCCGGGATGTAACGTCATGTATATTCCATGTGACATCGTATAGGGGATGTCGACTTCGATGCCCTCTGGTGCGATAATATCTGCAATTTTAGGGAAGCCTTTGAAATCTACCATCGCATAATAATGCACATCCAAGTTGAAATTTTCCTTAATCGTCTGGCGTACTAGTTCAGGTCCGCCGAGTGAGTATGCAGAATTCATTCTTTGCATGCCGTATCCAGGAATATCAACATACGTATCACGCATAATCGATATGAGTTTCACCTTTTCGGTTTTTTGATTGTAATTAGCAATCATCAATGTATCCGAACGGCCTTCTTCATCTTTACGTGCATCGGAGCCAAGCAACATAATGTTAATTTCCCCAAATTGCGGTTCCGGTCCGTCGAAAATACCAAAATCCTCGTTTTGCTCCTTAAGTGTACCGTTTTCAGACAATGCTAATCCTTGATTATATTGATATATCCAGAAACAAGCTCCTAATCCAAGCAAGACTATGGCAATACTAATTATAAATCTGAATTTCTTTTTCTTCTTCTTCTTTCGGATATCTATTCTATTCAAATGGTTCACCGCCTAATTATAAGAATCTATAATGATTGTTTAGCACGCGTATCATATCACCTATTGAACTGTCGGGCAAGGGACATTTCCACTACATATAGACGTCGTACAAGGTAAAAGGTTTTCATTTTATAAAAAATAAAATTTCCAATTTTTACATATATGTTTCTTTACCCTCGCTTGGCTGCTTGTATTCCACTGCTACTTTGTATATTTACCGATTGAAGTCGCATGAATTGACTCCGAGTCCTATTATATTTATACTAAACACTATAAAATTATATTCAACTTCCATAAAGGGGAGTAGCTATACAACAAAGTCGTCAATACGGGGCTGGTGCCCTCGGCTTTGTTGGCAACAACAAGTTGTTTGCGAGACCTTGCCGATTATTTGGTGAGGTCTATTTTTGAGGCGATATGACCAATAATTGGTTATATCGTTTTTTTATTTTTCATTACTGGAGGACGGATTTTGAATACTTATGAAGAACTTTCTAGAACAGTACAAATAGATCATAACAATCGTTTATTAAAATATGATGAATCATCGTTAATTCACGTCGGAACAGGAAGGAGCGCATTTGTGTTTAAGATAAAGTCGACGATGAAAGCGATGAAAGTGTTTTTTCCTGCTTGTTCCCATATTGCAAAAGAAGAAGCTGGAATTTATGGAGAACTTCAGGATATTGTTTACTATCCTTCCGTCTATGCATCAGGTGTAAATTTTATCGTCATTGATTTCATTGAAGGTCTTACACTTTTTGACTGTATAGTCCAAGGGAAAGTCATAGAGCGTACACATATTGCAGAAATCGATCACGCACTTTCTTTGGCAACTGCAAGAGGGCTGAATCCTTCTGATATTCACTTGCGTAATATTTTAATCACCATTGATAATGATGTAAAGATTATTGATGTTGCGCGTTTTAGACAGAAGAAGGACTGTCAACAATGGGATAACTTGAAAAGGGCGTACAGACAGTTTTATTGCAAGCGATTTTTCCCTAAGGAAATTCCCGCCGTTTTCTTAAATACTATTGCATGGTTATATAAAAAAGACTGGATACCCTTGTATAGAGCTAGAACATAATAATGAGAAAATAGAAAGAAAGCGGGGAAGACGAAAATGACTGATTCAAAAGAATGGTTATTGAATGAGCTGGAGAAAGTTGAGGAATGGGAGAAAGAACAAAGTAATTTATGGTTTTGGGAAAAATTAGGGCGGCTGCCGTTTAAACTGATGGATAAATGGACGCCTGACATCATTCAAAAAAAGATCGGCATCCTCTTGGACGAGCTTGGCCAATATATCCAAACTGGCGGGAGCTATTTAAGCACAGTTTCTAACATCCCCAATTATTATCCTCATTTAGATGTGCAAACGTTGGAACACGTAAAGGAACTTGAAATTTCAACGATGGATTTTGCTGCAGAAAAAATAGCGAACAATAGAAAGAGATTGGCAGCGGTCCAAGGGGCGAGTACCGGAATAGGCGGGCTGTTCACAATGACGATAGATATTCCATTGTTGCTCAGTTTGCAATTAAAAACATTGCAAGACATTGCTATTTGTTATGGCTACGATCCGACCGAGAAAGAAGAACGATTATTTGTAGTGAAATGCCTCCAATTCGTTTCTTCCGATATTGTAGGCAAACAAGCCATTCTTGCTCAAATATCTCATTTTGATGATCCTGATGAAGCTTCAAAAAGGGAAGTCATGTCTGAATTGCAAGGCTGGCGTGAAGTCGTATTCTCCTATCGAGATCAGCTCGGCTTGAAGAAGTTATTTCAAATGATTCCGATAGCGGGTTTTGTTTTTGGTGCTTTCATCAACCGATCGGCTGTAAACGACATAGCTGTGGCTGGCAAAATGCTTTATAAAAAAAGAAGGATACTGGAAAGGATTGGGTAAAACAATCCATGAATAGAACGCGAGGGATAGGGAATGGAATAAGTAGTAACGTAATAAAGGAGGCATTATCTTGAAGTATACAGCAGATGATTTGAATGAACTGAAGGATTTTGCATTGAAGATGAAAGATAAGGGTGTAAAGGGAAAGATATTTGTGAACCAAGGAAATTATAATTTGGAGGAGCCTATTTTGTCGGATGAAAATACTGCTGGGCGGCAACCTCTTCAAATATTTCGGATTGTCATCCAAACGGATGAGGAAGCGATTTATTATGAGTATCTCTTCAATGAAGCAACTGACTTGGAAGAAATAAACGTGCAGTTGGAAGAAGTGTATATGCATTTTGAAAAGGAAATAGTATCAGTCGAATATATGAACAATTTGGTGCGGTAAGATCATAATTTTTCACGAACAAAAGCTTACAAGAGCAAATCTTTAGTAATATATTTTTCAGTTGAACAGGATAAAAACACGCCATAGATGAATAAAGTAGAGAAGTGGTCACGTTAAGAACAAGGGGAGAAAAAAGTGAGATTGTCAGAGATTCATCCAATCTTTTATTACGTTCGAATTGAGCAAAAGAGATTTTTTCGTTTTATGAAAAATTTGTGGGGAAGAAAACGGTTTGCAAGGAGAAAATCTGAAACGAATTTCTCCTATTCATGTAAGAAACATCAATCGCTATTGCGTAGGAAACTAGGAGATAGCGATCCGGTGCTACAGGAAAATAAAATCGTGAATCTCACTCTAGCAGCAAACAAGATCGACGGAATCATCATTCAACCGGGGGAAGTGTTTTCATTTTGGGGATTGGTTGGTAGGGCTACAAGGAAAAAAGGGTATATTGAAGGAATGCAGCTCTCTAGAGGAGAAGTTAAAACGGGCATAGGTGGAGGCATTTGCCAACTTGCAAATCTTCTATATTGGATGGTGTTACACACGCCGTTAACGGTCATTGAAAGGCATCATCACAGCTTCGATCCTTTTCCGGATGAAGGGAGAGTTCTTCCTTTCGGCAGCGGGGCGAGCGTTTTTTACAATTATGTAGACTTCCGTTTCAAAAACACGACCGAATATGCATTTCAGATCCGTGTATGGGTGACAGACCGTCATTTGAAAGGTGTTATATTATCAAACAAGGAAATTGCAACTAGTTATCATTTAGAAGAAAGGGCACACCAATTTTATAAGAGAGATGGAAAGACGTTTAGACAAAATGAAATTTGGAGGTGGATGGTTGATAAACGGACAGGAGAATATGTACACGAAGAACTATTAATTAAAAATAATTCGGAAGTGAAATATGAAGTGGTTGATAGACAACTAGTGAGTGTAAATAAGTAATCCGACAAAAGAGGCCAGGATGGGATAACTACCCACCTGGCCAATAGTTGTGAGAGACGAATAGTATCATTGGATTGTTGCAATTATACCTTCTTCTCGATCTAATAACAATTTGATTCCTGCAGCATAAGGGTCTTCGTTCAAAGTTTCTCCGATCCAATACCGAATGGCTTGAATCATGTCAAATGATCCCAGGACTTGTTTTTGCCCACGATGGGAAACCTCAGCAGAAAAGCCTTCGTCGTCGTCGTAGACAAGCTCTACTTCGACTTCTTCCGGGAGAATGCTATGTTTTTGGGAATAATCAACGCATATCGCATTTACTATATCTTGCTCGGACATCGTTAATTCCGCCATGGATTAGCATCCTCTTTTTCTTTCTTTGCTTTTAGAAGAGAGAAAATCCTTCGAATCATACTAATAACGAAGATGATGGCCAACATATTGATCAGAAACCCTAAAACTGAACCTAACATTCCCATATTGGCGAAGAGGCTTCCAAAAAGAAGACCTGCAATTCCTCCGACGAATAAACCGCGCATGAGACCGCCTGAGAAGAAACCACCTTTAGAAGATTGGTTTTTAGTAGGTTTGGCAAATGAAGCATTGTCTTCTTGCTTCTTATCCACTTTCGGTTTAGTGAAGTTGTTCTGACTTGGGTTAAAACTTTTCTTGCCGGACTTATATCTTTTCGCTTCAACTGTAGTTGCATGATCATTTAGTATAAAGCTGCCGATTGGTGACATGACTATCGTCAAGGCAAGTAATGCTGATAGTATTTTCTTCAATCCAAAAACCTCCGTCATTTTGCAAAATTCAACACTGTACAAGTATAAGTATAAAATATATCGATAGCAAATAAATAATTGTTTGGTTAGTCTAAGGAAGAATGCAGATCGAATTCGACCATGCATTCTTCCCGGTTAATTACTCCTCTGGTTTAAACGTTTTGCAATCCGTGTCTTCACTATCGGCTGCCTGATCGCCTGTTTGGCTTACCACGTAAATGACGTCGGCGTGACACTTATTGCCGTCTCCCCAATACGTGCAGTTGTTCACTTCACATAAAATTTTCTGAGTCATTCTCTCACCTCCGTATTTGTATCGTTCCACTAAATTCATGAATCCATGCTTTCCTGAATGAGCATTGGAAGTGATAAAATGACAAAAAGGGGTGGAAGTTATTATGAAGCGTTTGACTAATCATCTAATTGTAATTTCTTTCGACTGTTTATCCTCATTGGATATGCCTATGCTTGAATCGTTGCCGAACTTCCAAAAGCTTTTACATGGTGCCGCCATTTGCAGGCAAGTGGAAACGATTTATCCTTCCGTCACTTACTCATGCCATACATCGATAATAACTGGGAATTACCCGAATCGACATGGAATTACGACGAACACATTGCTACAACCAGGGAAAGCATCACCGGATTGGTATTGGCAAAGACGTCATATTAAAGGAACGACATTATTTGATGAAGCGAAGAAAGCGGGAATGAAAACGGCGGCTTTGTTATGGCCGGTCACTGCTAGGGCAAAGATTGATTATCACATACCTGAAATCTTCGCTAACCGTCCTTGGCATTCCCAAGTTGCAGTCTCACTTGTCAACGGCAGTTTACTTTATACGATAGAAATGAATAAGCGGTTTGGACATCTGCGGAAGGGAATTCAGCAACCTTGGTTAGATGATTTTGTGACGGCCACCGCTGTACATACGATCAAGTCGAAAAAACCAGATTTGGTGCTAATCCATTTAGTTGACCTTGATTCGCAAAGGCATACTCATGGATTTGCTTCTAATGAGGCAGATGATGCTTTACGCAGACAAGATAAAAGATTGGGCGACATCCTAAAGGCATTGGAGGATAGCGGAATCGCAGAGAAATCAACCGTCGTTGCTATTGGTGATCATAGCTCCCTCGATGTATCGAGGGTGATTAAGATAAATGTTTTATTAAGAGAGAGCGGGCTCATTCAAGTGAATGAAAATGGGCAGGTCAAAAGTTGGAAAGCTTATTGCAAAAGCAACGATGGATCGGCCTACATATATTTGAAACATGTAAATGACAGGCAATCAAAAGAAAAAATCCGAGCACTTTTGCATTCACTGGTAAGAAATCCGGATAATGGCATAGAACTTGTGTTATCGGGAAAGGAAGCAGGTGAGTCGGGAGCGGATACCGAAGCTGCTTTTATGTTAGAAGCACGCGTAGGTTTTTATTTTACAGAAGAGCTTGATGGGGAAGCGATTGTCGAGATTGCAGATGAAGAGATCTCCGCTGGTAAATATTCAAAAGCGGTGCACGGGTATTCGCCGCTAAAACCTGATTATAAGACTGTTTTTATTGCGAAAGGAAATGGGATAATTCCTGATGTGGATATTCCGACTATGAGTTTGGTCGATGAAGGCCCGACATTTGCAAGGCTTTTAGGACTCGATTTAAGCGAAACAGATGGAAGGATCATTAAGGAAATTATAGAAGGATGAAAAACGCCCGGAAATGGATGTTCATTTCCGGGTTTTAGTTTCGGAAGCTTGATATTTGTTCAGCAAGGATGTCGGGATGAACAAACCGACTTTTCCGTATTCCTCATGATCCATTGTAGCGAAAATAATTCCGATGACTTTGCCATCTTCGTTAAGTACAGGGCTACCGCTATTTCCTCGGTATACAGGTGCTTTAATCATGATTACATCATCAGTCCAACCGGAAAGCTTGATTGGTGCCAATATGGAACCTTCATTAGCAATCCCTTTGAAGCTAAGTGGATTTCCGATAAATATAATTGGATCATCCGTTTCTATTTTTGCGGCATGATCGATTGCAAGAGAAGGAAAACTGTCTCCTTTGATCTCGAGAACGGCCATATCAATAGAAGGAAATGTTTTTTTGACGGCGGCCTCAAATCGGCCATCTTCCGGGAATACAACTGAAATGGATTGGTTTTCCTCTACGACATGGTAGTTGGTGAGGATGACTCCATCATTGGAAACCGAGAAGCCTGTTCCTTTTCCATCTTCCGTTACGACAACGACGACAGATTTTTTATATTCAGCGATATTTTTTTGCTTCGACATTGAAGCTGAAGTCATAAGAAAATCGAGTGCGGGTATCGAGAATACTTGAAAGAGGCCGGCAAATGTACTGACGAATAACGTCAAAGACAACAGCCAGATGAACCATTTCGGTATTTTTTTCTTTGGTTCCGTTTCTTCCTGCTGTTTCAATAACGCTTCCCGTTGCGCTTGCAGCACCAGTTCATGCATTTCTTCCTCGCTTATATCCTCGAAGTGCCTGTGTTCCGGATTATCTTTATGTTCTACTTTCTCTTCATCTAACACTTTGCATCACTTCCTCTAGTCATTCGTTTTCTATTACTACTATTATAGCAGTGATAATGAATGGATATGGAAGGGCACAATTATGTATGAAAGTCCATATGTATAGAGTGGAAAGGGGAGATTGGCTTGGTAACTTTGACACCTATACTCATTGGAGGATATACATTTACCGCGGTAACTGTTCAATTGCCAAAAACGACCTTATTGACAGTGTCCAATGATAAAGGATATATTATGTGCGGAGCTTTGGATGTCGGACTGTTGAACAATGTCTTGGCAGATCGGAAAATAGTGGCTGGCAGGGCGGTCGGCGTAAAGACGATTGAACAGTTGTTGAAAGCGCCATTAGAATCCGTTACGCTGGAAGCTGAGACGCTTGGAATCCGTGCTGGAATGCGTGGAGAAGAAGCGTTGTTGAAAATGCTTTAACATATGCAACACATGCCTATTTACTGACTATTTGCAAATTAATAAAAAGACCCCCATCGCGCATAGTAAGCGATGGGGTCTCTTTTTGTTATTATCGGTTGTCGTTACGGTTATTGCGGTTGTTTCTGTTGTTATCGTTGTTGTTGTTGTTGTTTCTGTCGTTTCTGTTGTTGTTGTTGTTGTTGTTTTGCCCGAAGAAATCATCGGCAAATTCTGTGTTCCTGTTTCTGTTATTGTCGTTATTGTTGTTGTTGTTGTTCCTTTCGTTATTGCGGTTGTTGCGATCGTTTTGACGATTATTCATTGTGTGAGACATCTCCTTTAAATTGTTTTTTTGTTAAGTGAAATGCATTCACTTACATGATGTATGATGTCCTTTGTTCAAAAAAATATCCGTTTTTCCGGGGAATGAAAAAAACACCAACCATAAAGGTTGGTGTTTATTAGTGACAACTATGTAAAAGAAAAGCCGCCTTTGCCGTATCGAATCATAGAAAGTTTTAAACCACCACTCCTCAAAGTGGGTGTTCGCAGAAGCGATCCTGTCCGTCCTGATTAGAAATGAATCAGGCATACCATTCCTGCCTCGATATAAAACTCCCTTTTACAGCTTAAAGGTTAAAACTTAATGTGTATACGAACAATGCAGCTCATGTATATATAGTACACTTTTCTTCTGAAAGTATCAATGAAAATATCTTCCAAGTCGAAATTCATCGGAAAGGATCCTGTTTGTTTCAGCCGATTACAGGGAAACATATGGGGGAATTTCATTGAAGGGAAGTGAATACCGTGAATCGTATATTTACATTGCTTGTATTCATTGGCGTTCCGTTGATCATCATTGGTTCGATGATGGATTGGCCGGATATTCCGATTTTCATCATAAGTTGTGTCAGCATAATTGCGCTCGCGGGTTTCATTGGTAGAGCAACTGAAAGCCTGGCGATTGTAAGCGGTCCGAGGGTCGGCGGCTTATTAAATGCCACTTTCGGAAATGCTGTCGAGTTGATCATTTCGTTTTTCACTTTGAAAGCCGGGTTAATTGGGATAGTTCTCGCTTCCTTAACTGGATCAGTTCTAGGGAATTTGTTGCTTGTTTTGGGCGTCTCGTTCTTTGCTGGCGGAATAAAATACAAAACACAAAATTTTAGTATCCATGATGCGAGATATAATTCAGGTTTATTGATATTTGCAGTTATTGTCGCATTTGTCATCCCGGAAATTTTTTCGCAGACGTTGGATCAGGCTGATACTGTCACGTTAAGTATAGGCATTTCCATCATATTGATCACTTTGTATCTTGCTGGCTTGTTTTTCAAGCTTGTCACGCACCGGGGTGTTTTCTCATCTGCTGAAACAGACAAGAAAGAGGAAGAAGTGCCCGAATGGACAAAAAAGAAGTCAATCGTCATATTGCTACTATCGACGATTGCAGTTGCTTTCGTCTCTGAGCAGCTTGTACATACATTTGAGACGCTCGGTGATAAGTTCGGTTGGTCAGAGTTATTTATCGGTGTCATCATTGTGGCTATTGTCGGAAATGCTGCCGAGCATTTTTCCGCTATTACGATGGCTATGAAGAACAGGATGGATGTAGCCGTGGAAATCGCGGTCGGCTCAACATTGCAAGTAGCGATGTTCGTAGCTCCTGTACTTGTTTTGTTATCGCTAATGATGCCTGAATCAATGCCGCTCGTCTTTACAATACCGGAGCTTGTAGCGATGATTACTGCAACATTCCTCGTCATCAACCTCTCGAACGACGGCGAGTCGAATTGGTTTGAAGGTCTAACGTTGTTAGCTGCTTATATTATTATCGGAATTGGGTTTTATCTATTATAAGGATGCTTACGAATTCTCATTCAGTGGTATAGACGGATAGGGAGGGATGAATCGATGTTAGTTCCAATCGGAGTATTCATGATGGCGATTGCTTTCGCCATTTTTGCGGTTGCACTATCTAAATTGCTCCTTCGTGCTTCATCTAATATTGAAGTAGTACGAACGGCAGCAGTGCAAATGGAGTCTAAATTGGACGGAACCATTCAAGCGCTTGAAGGAACGTTGGATGAGACCAACAGGACAATAGCCGACATGGAGGAAAAAACCACTTCGCTTGATAGTGTGTTTTTATCCGCAGAGGAATTAGGAAAGGGAGCGAATGCTTTAAGTGAAGAATTGGAGTCTTTGACGCAAGGTTATGCTAGTAATGGAGATGCACCAGGGGCAAAACCGTTTGTACGTATTATTCAAACTACTGAGTTTGTAAAGGGTTTGTTCAATTCATGGAAGCGCGGAAAAGCGCTATCCGACAATTAGAAAGGAGAGGGAGCAATGAGTTTGTCTGGAATTGGTGTCTTATTAATAGGGATAGGATTTTTAATTCTTTCTATCTTTCTTGCCCGAGTGCTTAATAATATTGCAGCAATCTTAAATGGTGTAGGCCGAACCGTAGAGCAATTGCCAGACCAATTAGATGACGTATTGAATGAAACTGGACAGATCATTCAAAATTCCAATGATACGTTAGCCGACGTAAATGAAAAGTTAGGCACACTTACACCACTCTTCCATATCGTCGGAGATGTCGGAGAATCGACGAGAAAACTTGCTTCATCTGTCAATGATATTGCAGGTACGATCAAAAGAAAGACGGAGTCGGTTGATGAAGAGACACGTAATAAGCGCCTTGGCGGGCTTTATGGATCAGCAGCGCTTGCATTATATGCAGTGAATAATGGCATGGATAAGAAGAGGGGATCTTTAAAGCGACCTTCTAAATTATATGTATCTGGTGAACAACGGGCTTTTGACATTGATCGGATGAAAGAGGAAGCGAGAGAGGCTGCCATGGAAAGCAATTACATTAGCAACGAAAAGTAAAAGCGATGGAGGAACAATTGTCCTCCATCGCTTTTCATCTTTATTTTCGAGTGCCAGAACGTTGGGAAAGAAAGAAGATGAATGAAAGGATGCCGTAGATGCCTTCATAATTTTCGCGTTTCGTGAAATCGGAAGCATGGCTTGTATTCGTCTTTATCTCATTTGTTTTTTTCAGTGCGGCAAGTGTCAGTTTTCTTGTCGCCTCGCCAGTATCCCCGATAATATGAAAAAGTGGACTGACCTCTTTCACTTGATTATTGACATTGGCAATCGTTTCATTGCTCAATTGCATCACTTCTGTAGTTTGTTTCGACAAATCATCAACCAATTGCGGCAGGCGATCTGTTGTCTGTCTAACCCCATCTAATGTATCGGTCAATTTACGTAATGGTTTTATTAATAATAATGTGAGAAAAGCAAGTGCAATACCGATGATGAGAACTCCAATCCCGAGCCAATCCATATGAATCACCTCTGCATATAAGTTTATTTAACCTTCTGTGGAGAAGGGAGTTGTCTCAGCTCTTGCTGAACGAAATGGTCTTGCTTTCGCTTTACTGATTTGAATTTGAAGTACATCCGGGAAGCCATTTCAGTCAAGATTGTCAATTTCTCCATTAGTTCACGCTGTTTCGGTTCTGGAGTGGCAATTTGATGAGAAATCGACTGGAACGAACGATTGAGATTTTCCGTTGATTGTCCAATATGCTGAGCGGATTGCGAAATGCTTTCCAATCGTTGGATCTTGCTTTCTACATCTGCGGCTATGCGATTGGTCCTTTCCATCAACTCATTTGATTTTGTTGTGATGCCGCCTAACTTATTTTCCATTCTTGCAATCGTATCTGATACTTCTGTCATCGTCTTTTTTGCATTCCGTAATGCGACAATGACAAAAATGGCGATTAATAATAAAGATACAGCCGCGATGATTGCACTTATATAGAGGAGAATCTCCATCCGGGTATCAGCTCCATTCCACTAATATTTCACTTACCTATCTCGTACCACTCTTTCCTTCCTTATAAACACCATAGAAGGTTCAAGCTGAATAGAAGAATAAAGCAACGAGCATGAATAAGATGATCGGCATGCCGGAACGGAAGAAAAAAGATGCTTTCATCGTTACGACTTCAGAAGGTGGCCGCATCGTTGTTATTTCACTTTGAATATGTTTCCGGTAAAGTACCTTTTTCATACTAGTAGAAAAGAAATCGAAAAAACCAGACTGTAAAATTAATACGAGGATTCCAATGAAGAGATAGGATGCTCCTATATAGAAAGAAACGTTAATATAATCAAGAATTGTAAGTTTCTTATAGAAGATTAAAACAAATAGCAAAATTAATAATTGGTTTACAATAATGTTCAACGCAATTTTCTTCATATTCTAACCTCTTTTATATAGTTAATATTATTTATTATTTATGTATATTATATCATTTGATTGAAGAATGCAATTTGAGGAGAAGTCAATCAATATATGGTTTTGTGAATAGATAAGTAGAATAATTAGACTTTTGTTTCTTTTGTAATTATGTTATTTCAGAAAAAAACATAAAAAAAGTCTTTGACTTAAGATGTTTTGAATGTATAATAAAAAGTGATAATTCTTTCAGACAATTACAAAAGGGAGGTCAATGCTTTGAAAACAAACAAATGGCTTTTGCTTGTCGCTTTATCATTAGTGCTAAGCGTCGTGCTTGCTGCTTGCGGTGGCAAGGACAAGGACGAAGACAAAACTGCTGCACCGAACAAAGAAGACGACAAAGCAACAGAACAAAAAACAGAAGAAGCCGGCGAACCGGATGCAGAACAGGTCGTAAACTTGATCGAATCTGCAGCAATCCCATCTGTTGACTCCGCAATCGTGGAAGATGCAGTAGGATTTAATGTATTGAACAACGTTAATGAAGGTTTGTACCGCTTGAACCTTGAAAACATTGCTGAACCGGCAATGGCAGCAGAGGAAGCAGAAGTGAGTGAGGATGGTCTTACGTACACATTCAAGCTTCGTGATGCAAAATGGTCAGATGGAACACCTGTTACAGCGCATGATTTCGTATTTGCATGGCAACGTGCAATCGATCCTGCAACTGGATCACCTTATGGTCCGTTCATGATGTCTGGAGTTATCAAAAATGCAACAGCAATCAGTGAAGAGAAAATGGACAAGTCGGAACTTGGCGTAGTAGCCGAAGACGACAAAACATTGGTCGTAACATTGGAGCGTCCAGTGCCATACTTCCTATCACTCATGTCGTTCGGAACATTCTATCCGCAAAAAGAAGAGTTTGTAACATCTAAAGGCGATGCGTACGCAACGAACTCAGATAACCTTCTTTACAACGGTCCGTTCATTCTTACTGAATGGGATGGCACTGGGGATAGCTGGGTATACAAAAAGAACGAACATTATTGGGATGCGGAAAATGTAAAACTTGAAACTATCAACGTAGACGTAGTTAAAGATTCTGCAACTGCAGTTAAACTTTACAACGATGGAAAGAAAGACCGTGCAGGAGTTTCAGGAGACTTGGCTCTTCAATATGGAACTCATGAAGAAGCCGTAAACGAGTCGGACACTGCTGTGTTCTACTTCAAATTTAACCAAGAGCGCAATGGTGAAAAAACACCTCTTGCAAACGTGAATATCCGTAAAGCGCTTGCAAAAGCTTTTGAAAAAGAAGATTTGGCTGACGTTGTTCTTGCAAACGGATCAACTGCTGCAAACTTCTTAGTACCAAGAGACTTCGCATATGATGAAAGCGGAACAGACTTCCGTGACATTAGCGGAGATCACCTTGTATACAATGTGGAAGAAGCTAAAGAATATTGGGCAAAAGGTTTGGATGAGCTAGGTGTAACTGAAATGGAACTTGAAATCCTAGGTGGAGACACTGAACTTTCCAAGAAAATGAACGAGTATTTCAAAGCACAACTTGAGGGCAACCTAGAAGGATTGAAAATCAAGTTGAAAGAAGTACCGTTCGCAGTACGTTTGGAGCTTGATGGAAACCAAGACTATGATATCCAAGTTTCTGGTTGGGGCCCTGACTTCCAAGACCCGATTTCATTCATGGATTTGTTCGTCACAAATGGTACTAACAACTTGATGTCATTCTCTAATAAAGAATACGATGAGTTGATTGAAGCTACTAAAGATGAGCTTGCATTAGATCCTGCAGCACGTTACGAAGCATTTGCGAAAGCTGAGAAAATCCTACTTGAGGATGAAGCAGCAATTGCACCGATCTACCAACGTGGTTTGATTCAACTTCAAAAACCGTACTTCAAAGGACTTGGAGTTCATCCTTTCGGAGCTGATCATAGCTACAAATGGGCTTATATTTCTGGTAAAGAATAAGTAAGCTTTGGCAGTTTAATAATAAAGAGAGTATATGGCGGAAAATCCATATACTCTCTTTTTACTAAAAGGTAATAAAGTGAAAGTTTGTAAGTGTTTTCATTTTGAAAAGAAATTGATTATTCAATTTGACATAAATCAAACTCACGTACTTTGGAGGTGTGCAACGTGGTTAAGTATATTGGAAAACGGCTCGTTTACATGTTTCTGACGATGTTCCTGATTGCAACCGCAACATTTTTCTTAATGCAAACGCTACCAGGTTCACCGATCGCTTCTTATAACAAGCTAAATGAAACTCAACGGGCGATTGTGGAAAAGAAATATGGCATCGATAAACCGAAACCGGTTCAGTACGCTATTTATATGAAAAACCTAGCTAAAGGGGATTTGGGAACATCTTTCGTCTTTAAAGGGAAGAGCGTTAACGACCTGTTGGCATCGAGGGTGAAACCTTCATTTATATTAGGGGCGCAGGCGATGGTATTTGGTACGATTGTCGGGATTCTGCTAGGAATGCTCGCTGCTTTGAAACAGAATACGATATGGGATTACGGTAGTACATTTTTTGCGATCTTAGGGGTTTCGATACCTTCATTCGTATTCGCGGCATTGTTGCAATATTGGGTCGCTACTCAGTGGCATCTATTGCCGGTTGGTCTTTGGAATGACGGATGGAAATCAAGTATCCTGCCTTCTATTGCATTGGCAATGGGGCCGCTTGCACTTTCCGCACGTTTCATCCGTACTGAGATGATTGAAGTATTGAGCTCCGACTATATAACATTAGCAAAAGCGAAAGGCGCCAACGGTTTTGAAATCGCATTCAAACATGCATTACGAAACGCGCTCATCCCTCTCGTTACTGTATTAGGACCGGTAGCAGCTGGAATAGTCACGGGTTCCCTTGTTGTAGAACAGATCTTTGCGATTCCGGGAATCGGGGAGCAGTTCGTATCATCCATCATGACGAATGATTTTGCAACAATCATGGGTACGACACTTTTCTTCTCTGCATTGTTGATTATTATTATCTTCATTGTAGACCTTCTTTACGGAATCATTGATCCGCGAATCCGTTTGTCTGGAGGTAAAGGGTAATGAGAAAAGAAGAACTTCAACAATTGCCGCCGGAAAAATTCGAGCGTATTACTATTGATAGCAGTAACGCCGAACGTATTACTAAACCGAGTTTAAGCTTTTGGCAAGATGCATGGTTAAGATTGCGTAAAAACAAAGCGGCAATCGTTAGCATGTTTATCCTTGTGTTATTAATCATTATGGCATTGATAGGGCCGCATCTAAATGGACATGATGGCGAGCAACAAGTTTTACGTCACGCCAACTTGCCACCAAAAATTCCTGGACTTGAGAAATTGGGGATATTTGATGGTATGGGTCAATTGGGCGGCGAGAAAGTAAACTTATATGAAATTAAGAAAGTGGACGAGTATTACTGGTTCGGAACCGATGGACTTGGCCGTGACTTATTCACCCGTGTTTGGGAAGGAACACAGATTTCCTTATTGATCGCATTCGTTGCTGCGGCAATCGATGTAGTCATCGGTGTCCTTTACGGAGGAATATCGGGGTATTTTGGCGGCCGCGTCGATGATATCATGCAGCGGATTGTCGAAATTTTGATTGGTATCCCGACACTGATTATCGTTATTTTGATGCTAATGATTATGGAGGCGGGATTAACCGCCATTATCATTGCGATTTCCATTACAGGATGGATCGGCATGTCCCGTATCGTTCGCGCCCAAATATTGAAATATAAAGGACAAGAATTCGTCCTAGCGTCCCGTACATTGGGAGCGAGTGACAAGCGAATTATTGGCAAGCATTTAATGCCAAATATTATGGGCATTATCATCATTAACACGATGTTCACGATTCCGACTGCTATTTTCTTTGAGGCATTCTTAAGCTTTATCGGACTAGGGCTGCAACCGCCTGCCGCATCATTAGGTACGCTAATCAATGATGGCTTTAAAGTGATGGAACATCAGCCGTATTTCCTTTTGTTCCCGGCTGTAATTATCAGTGTCTTGATGATTGCATTTAACTTGATCGGTGACGGACTGCGTGATGCGCTTGACCCGAAAATGAAAGATTGATTGGAGGAAAGCCAAGATGGAAAAAATATTGCAAGTAAAAGACTTGGAGCTTTCCTTCCACACGTTTGCCGGTGAAGTGAAAGCAATCCGCGGTGTCAGCTTTGATTTGAATAAAGGAGAGACATTGGCAATTGTCGGTGAGTCAGGATCCGGGAAATCGGTGACAACAAAATCGATTATGCGTTTATTGCCAGAGTCGAGCTCCGAATTTAAAAATGGTGAAATTCTCTTTAATGGTAATGATTTGACGAAACTTTCCGATAGACAAATGCAAAAAATTAGAGGGAAAGAAATCTCAATGATTTTCCAAGATCCGATGACTTCGTTAAATCCAACGATGACAATCGGCAAGCAGGTCATGGAGCCAATTTTAAAACACCAAAAAGTTAGCAAGGCAAAAGCGAAGGAAGTCTGCATTGACTTATTGCGCATGGTAGGGATACCAAATCCAGAAACCCGGATAAAAATGTATCCACATCAGTTTTCTGGTGGACAGAGACAGAGGATCGTCATTGCGATTGCGCTCGCTTGTAACCCGAAAGTATTAATTGCAGATGAACCAACGACTGCACTTGATGTAACTATCCAAGCGCAAATTCTTGAACTGATGAAGGATATCCAGAAAAAAGTAGATACGTCGATCATTTTTATTACACACGACCTCGGTGTTGTTGCGAACGTAGCTGATCGCGTCGCTGTCATGTACGGCGGGCGGATTGTGGAAGTGGGAACAGTGGACGAAATCTTCTACAACCCGCAGCATCCATATACATGGGGGCTTCTCAGCTCGATGCCATCCATGGATTTGAATGAGGAAAAGCTGTATGCGATTCCTGGCACTCCGCCAGATCTGTTAAACCCTCCTGTTGGAGACGCATTCGCGTTGAGGAGCGAATATGCTTTGAAAATCGATTTGGAGCAAGCACCGCCGATGTTTAAAGTGAGCGATACACATTATGCCGCAACTTGGCTGCTTCATCCAAATGCACCTCAAGTTGATCCACCAAAGACAATTATCGAACGGATGAAGACATTCCGTGGAAGCAGATATTATGAGCAATCGAATGGAGGTAATGCATGATGGCTAAAAAATTGCTTGAAGTGAAAAACTTGAAACAATATTTTAATGCCGGAAAGCCTTCCGAAGTTCGTGCGATTGATAATATTAGCTTTGATATTTATCGGGGGGAGACATTTGGTTTAGTAGGTGAGTCTGGTTGTGGAAAGTCGACGACCGGTAGGACAATTATTCGGCTTTATGATGCGACTGACGGAGAAGTCCTTTACGATGGGGTTAGTGTACATGCCGATAAATCTAAAGCCGAAGTGAAGGCTCTCAACCGGAAGATGCAAATGATTTTCCAAGACCCATATGCATCCTTGAACCCCCGAATGAAAGTCCTTGATATTATCGCAGAAGGACTGGATGTTCATGGTTTGGCTAAAAACCCGAAAGAACGGAAGCAGAAAGTTGTAGAGCTGCTAGAAACTGTCGGATTGAACAAAGAGCACGCCGATCGTTACCCGCATGAATTTTCGGGAGGTCAGCGGCAAAGGATAGGGATTGCGCGGGCGCTTGCCGTTAATCCTGAATTCATCATCGCCGACGAACCGATTTCCGCTCTTGACGTTTCCATTCAAGCCCAAGTCGTTAACTTGTTGAAGGACTTGCAGAAAGAAAAGGGATTGACGTATTTATTCATCGCACATGATTTATCAATGGTTAAATATATCTCAGATCGCATTGGTGTCATGTATTTCGGAAAGCTTGTTGAAATGGCTCCTGCTGATGAATTATATAGAAATCCACTACATCCTTATACGAAATCGTTATTATCTGCCATTCCGCTTCCGGATCCGATTTATGAACGTTCACGGGTAAGACAACCATACGACCCAAAACAACATAATTACGGGCCCGATGAAAAAGTGGATTTCCGTGAAATAACACCTGGTCATTTCGTGCTTTGCTCTGAAAAAGAGTTGAAAGAAATGAAAGCGCAATTAAAGTAATAAAGATAAACCGCCCTTCACATCGGATATTGATGTGAAGGGCGGTTTTCGCATTCTAATATTAGACAGTCTTCGCAGTTTGTACTACATTTGTTTTGTTCCGGCTGTGCTGTTCAGCTCTTACTTTTTTAATGTCAAATTGAATTAAGATTGAGATGACCAATGCAACGGCAAATAGTCCTGCGAAAAAGAGCAAGCTGCTTTCATAACTTCCTGTTGTGTCTTTCATCCATGCGGCAAACATAGGCCCGGCAATACCAGCTGCTGCCCAGGCTGTTAATATATATCCATGAATTGCCCCAAGTTGTTTTGTTCCGAAAATATCACCGATATATGCAGGTATACAGGAGAATCCACCGCCGTAGCAAGTATAAATCACGGCGAGCATCACTTGGAAAGCAATAGCGTTTGTTGTGAAAGGAAGGAGAGCAAATAATACTACCTGAATAACAAAAAATGCTGTGTACGTATGTCTTCTGCCGATGTAATCGGATATGGATGCCCAGCCTAGCCGTCCAAAGCCATTAAAGAGACCTAGCACGCCAACGAGGGCAGCAGCCTGTACCGTTGTCATGCCAATACTTTCTATAGCAAGAGGTTTGGCCGCTGATAAGATGGCGATTCCGCATGTGACATTTAGGAATAGCATCATCCATAGATAGTAAAATCGTTTTGTCTTGATAGCTTCGTTCGCCGTCAATTGTGCTAAATCTACTTTCGCTTCTACTTTACCAGATTCCAATTTTTTTACGTATCCTGCAGGTGCCCAGCCTTCCTCAGGTTTCTCGAGATATAGTGAAGAGGCGACCATAACTAATAAGTATGATGCACCAAGGATATAAAATGTATTTTGAAGGCCGACAGAATTGATGAGCGCTTCCATTATGGGACTGCTAATTGCAGCAGCGAAGCCGAAGCCCATTATTGCCATTCCAGTTGCTAAACCTCTCCGATCGGGGAACCATTTTACAAGAGTGGAAACCGGCGCGATATACCCGACACCCAAACCGATTCCTCCCAATACTCCATAAAAAATGTACAAGAGCGTAAGAGACGACATGCTTACAGCAAAACCGGCACCCATGACACCGATACCAAAGCATGCTGCAGCAAGCAACCCAGCCTTGCGAGGGCCGTGCTTTTCAACAAAATGACCTAGAAATGCAGCCGATAGACCAAGAAATAAGATTGCAATACTAAACGTTAACTGCACTTGGCTGGTCGACCATCCAAACTGGTCGATTAACGGGTTTGTAAAGTTGCTCCATGCATAGACGGAGCCGATTGAAATGTGAATCCCAACGGCAGAAGCGGCAATCAACCATCTGTTCTTAGTTTTCTTCGAGCTTTTCACTTTTTACATCTCCCTTTGATCATAAAGTAATATGACAAAGATGTTAATCTCTCCGTTTATGATGCAACAAACAACCGTTAAATGAAAACCCTTACATTCTACTGAACTCTAAAAAGAGAGAAGACATTTTTTGTCACATTTCTGTCATAGTACCATCATCAAATGGGTTTGTCACCAAGTATTTTATTTAATTCAAAAACAAAGAATAGTTACAATCTTATTCTTTCCTGATGTGTGTACACGTTGAACGACTCGCCTCGGATGAATCCGACAGCGGTTATTCCTAGCTCATCAGCTAGATTTATTGCCAGTTCAGTCGGTGCTGATTTCGAGAGGACCACTTCACAACCGATTTTTGCGACCTTTAATAAAATCTCAGACGAAATCCTACCGCTAAAAACTATCACTTTGTCGTTGACAGTAATATCGTTTTTTAAACAATATCCGTATATTTTATCAAGTGCATTGTGACGCCCGATGTCCATTCTCGTCAACACGATATTACGTGGATCGCATAGTGCTGCAATATGAACTCCGCCCGTTTGTTTGAATAGATCTGCTTCCTTGTTCATTTTTTTCATAAGTGCAAAACAGTCCTTAGGTGATAAGTTTACATTCTTTTGCAACATCCTTTTTGCGGTTAGTGCGTCATTCGCAAATACAAAACCTTGTCGGCTCATGCCGCAACATGATGTGATATACCTTTTGTTTTGAAGCTGTTCGTAAAAAGGAAAAGTCCTCGTAGTCTCTATATGGACTACTCCCTTATCTTCTTCCAACCGGATCACTTCGATGTCTTGATAATTTACAATAATCCGTTCGGATGCAAGAAATCCGACAACCATATCCTCGATATACTCGGGCGTACAAACGATAGTCAATAGTTCTTTACCGTTCAACTTAACTGTAATCGGGTATTCCGTTGCGACGTCATCTGTCATTTGTTCAAATCCACCGTTGGCAAATCGTAAAATGGACCGTCTTTGAATCCGGTTCATAATTGCTCTCCTTTCATTGATCAATGATTCTGTCGAACAAAAATACAGATACTGCAATATCATCCTCTAATTTAATGTCTGAAAATAGATGGACGAACTTTGCCCCCACTACTTCTTCAAGACCTTCGGGAGGGGATTCCTCATACACTTCTTGTATCATTTTAGTTCTGGCGGAATGAACCATCTCTTTACCTTCGCGTGTTCCTGCAATGAATTTTTCTGTTGGTGTCAGATTACCATAAAGTGTTGAAATTGCCATATTATCTATGAATACAGTTGTAATTCTTTCCGGTCCTTTTCCGAATAGTTCTTTTCTCAACCTTCTAATGATGTCATTGAAGTCATGTATTTTTTTTGACATTCCCCATACTCCTTTTCAAAACAATATGAATTGCCTTTCAATAATTCATGAAATCTATTGAATAGTCTGTTCTTCTACTCTATAATACTAATAAGTATGATATCGGGGTATGAATCTGCACCGGTATTATCCTTCCATTACTTTACATTCGGATTGGTTATTTAGCAAGCTCTGCTACTAGACTATTCCACCATAGACAAGCACACCTACTAGCAGGTGTATTTGTCTATGGTGGTTTTTTAATCTCAAAGGAGGCATTTACATGTCAATCAAGATTAATGGAAAGGCATTTCCATTCAAGGACGGTATGACAATATTACAAGTGGTCAATGAACAGCAGATTGAACATCCGCAAATTTGTTATTTGCCTGAAGTGGATCCGATAGAAACATGTGATACGTGTATTGTGGAATTGAATGGACGCCTTGTTCGTGCGTGTTCCACTAAAGCTGAACGAGGAATGGATGTGCAATTGTCTTCTCATCGCGCGAAAGAAGCGCAAACGGAAGCGATGGATCGAATCCTTGAAAATCACTTACTATATTGCACGGTTTGTGATAACAACAACGGCAACTGCAAAATCCACAACACCGTCGACATGATGGGTATCGAGGAACAGAAGTATCCATATGAACCTAAATGTACGCAAGACAGCGTCGATTTCACTCATCCATTTTATCGTTATGACCCTAACCAATGCATCGCTTGCGGCCAGTGCGTCGAAGTGTGTCAAAATCTGCAAGTGAATGAAACGCTAAGCATCGATTGGGAAAGAGACCGTCCGATTGTCCTATGGGATGGGGGAGCGAAAATCAATGATTCTTCCTGTGTAGGCTGTGGCCATTGCATCACTGTCTGCCCGTGTAATGCATTAATGGAAAAGTCCATGTTGGGAGAAGCCGGATTCATGACCGGTATGAAAGAAGAGATTTTGACACCGATGATTGATTTGGTGAAAGACGTCGAACCCGGATACAGCGGCATTATGGCAATTTCGGATGCAGAAGCTGCGATGCGTGATACGAGGACGAAGAAAACGAAGACAGTCTGTACATTTTGTGGGGTCGGGTGTTCCTTTGAAGTGTGGACGAAAGATCGTAAAATCCTGAAGATCCAACCGGTTTCTGAAGCACCCGTCAATGCGATTTCGACTTGTGTCAAAGGGAAATTCGGATGGGATTTCATCAATAGTGAAGAGAGGCTGACAACACCGCTCATCCGGAAAGGGGATTCTTTCGTAGAAGCGAGTTGGAAGGAAGCTTTGGATTTAGTAGCAGAGCGTTTAGGAACGATTCATAAAGAGTATGGAGAAGATAGTGTCGGTGTCATTTCATCCTCAAAAATTACCAATGAGGAGAACTATGTTATTCAAAAGCTTGCGAGGCAAGTGTTTAAGACGAATAATGTCGACAATTGTTCACGCTACTGCCAATCGCCAGCGACAGACGGCTTATTCAGGACAGTTGGAATGGGTGGTGACGCAGGAACAATTAAGGATATTGCAAAGGCAGGTCTCGTAATCATCATTGGAGCGAACCCAGCTGAAGGACATCCGGTTCTTGCCACGCGTGTAAAACGGGCACATAAACTACATGGTCAGAAATTGATCGTTGCTGATTTACGCAAACATGAAATGGCGGAGCGTTCGGACATTTTCATTAGCCCGAAGCAGGGAACTGATCAAGTATGGCTGATGGCAGTGACAAAATATATGATTGACAAAGGATGGCATGACGCGGCATTTATACGTGAAAATGTCCACCATTTTGAAGAGTTCAAAGATGTTTTGAAAACATATACGCTTGATTTTGCTGAGCACGTGACAGGAGTACCGAAAGAAATGTTGATCAGGACAGCTGAAATGATTCGCGACGCTGATGGAACATGTATTTTATGGGGAATGGGAGTAACTCAAAATACTGGCGGATCGGACACTTCCGCTGCGATTTCCAATTTACTTCTTGCAACTGGCAACTATCGCAGACCAGGTGCAGGGGCATATCCGCTTCGTGGCCATAACAATGTACAGGGTGCTTGTGATATGGGAACGCTTCCAGGATGGCTCCCAGGTTATCAGCATGTGACCGATGAGGCTGCACGTGCAAAATTCGAACGTGCATATGGAGTGGAGATTGGCAACAAGCCAGGATTGGATAATATCCAAATGCTGCATGCGGTCGATGAAGGAATTATGAAAGCGATGTATATCGTCGGGGAAGACATGGCGCTCGTCGATTCCAATGCGAATCATGTGCATGACGTCTTATCCAAACTCGATTTTTTAGTAGTCCAAGATATCTTCTTCTCTAGGACTGCAAGATATGCAGATGTTATCCTGCCTGCGGTGCCTTCATTGGAGAAGGATGGGACATTTACGAACACTGAAAGAAGAGTTCAGCGATTATACAAAGCCTTGCCGGAATTAGGGGATGCGAAAGCGGATTGGTGGATTGTCCAAGAAATCGCTACAAGACTGGGAGCCGATTGGAACTATTCACACCCTAGTGAAATTTTCGCTGAAATGGCCAGCCTCTCGCCGTTATTCAGCCAAGCGGATTACAGCAAAATGGAAAACTGGGATAGCTTCCTATGGGGAAGCTTGACCGGAGAAAGTACGCCTTTACTATATGTCGACGGGTTTAACTTCCCAGACGGAAAGGCAAGGTTCGCCTTATCTGATTGGGTGGAGCCTGTCCGTTATGATGACGAATTTGATCTGCACATTAATAACGGAAGGATGCTTGAACACTTCCATGAAGGGAACTTGACGAATAAATCTGAAGGAATCCAATCAAAAGTACCTGAAATCTTTGTTGAAGTATCACCGGAACTTGCGAAGGAGAGGGGCGTACTAAGCGGCTCGTTAGTAAGGCTCGTGTCACCGCACGGAGCACTTCGATTGCCGGCATTAGTGACGGATCGGGTAAAAGGGAATGAATTATTCCTTCCGATGAACTCAGTCGAAAAAGAATCGGCCATCAACTTTTTGACAGGTACAGCTGTGGATCAGAGAACAAATACGCCTGCGTTCAAACAAGCTAAAGTTCGGATGGAAGTTTTGCGGAAAGAAGGCGACAATCCATTGCCGGCAAGCAATCACCGGAATAAAGAACGGCATCCTCAAGATGGAGTCGAAGTCGAGCGGAAGTGGGCAAGGCCTGGCTATGAGCATCTGACAGATCAAGTGGAGAAAGGGTGATTTTCGATGGCAGCGCCAATTACTTCTATTAAAAGAAAAGAGCTTACGTCGGAGGAATTGCAGCAACAGAAAATGAATGAACTGCAATCCCTTCTAACAGAACAGCAACAATCATTGCAGAAGATCATTGAAATCACAGCAGAATTGGATAATGCAGGCGTCCTGGATGCAATGGCTGCATTGGTTAAGGCGAAAGATGAGATTGCAGGCATCGCTGTCGCTCAAGCTTCACGGGAACCGATAACCAATCTCATCAATAATCTAATGAATGCGACTGGTCTTTTGACATCTATAGATCCAGAAGTCACAGCAAATTTAAAAGATGGTATCGCTAAGGGAATAGAGGAGGCTGAACTGTATAAAGGAAATGGAGATAAAGTTTCAATCTTGCAGGTGATGACAGCACTTAACGACCCACATATAAATCGTGCAGTGAAATACGGATTGGATTTCCTTAAAGGTGTTGGCAAAGGGCTAGATAAGTAATTTCCGATTCCCTATTATTCTTGAAACGAATTCACTTGTTATACGTATGTATGAATAAGGAAGAATAAGAATAATAGGGAGTTGATCTCGTTGCATGAAATTGAGAATGAGGAAAATCAAAGTCAGCATGTTAACCCGTGGACTTCCGTATGGCTTCACCCGAGAAAAACAGTCCAATATGTCATGGAATGCAAAACTAGCAGCTTTGTTCTTTTCATTGTTGCCATTTCCGGGGTTATTCACTTACTTGATCAGGCAGTAGACAATGATTTAGTAGAGTCATGGAATATCGCCGCTATATTATTAGTTGCACTAATTGTAGGGCCTATTGTTGGAGTAGTGGGTCTTTATATCGCCTCAGGCATTTATCATATGTTTTCATTGATGCTGGGTGGGATGGGAACATATGAGCAAACTAGAACGGCATACGCCGTTTCGGAAATCATTATCGTAGTCGGCGGTATCGTTTGGATTCCGAACTTGCTCATTTTAGGCCGAGGCAATTTTATTAGTGATTATGACTTCACAATGGGCCAGACCGCTTGGCTCGTCATTTCGTTAATCATTAATTTTATTGTCGGCATTTGGTCACTAGTCGTCGTTATAGCAACAATCTCCGAAGTTCATCGATTTTCAGCATGGAAGGCTACTTTGGTCGTCTTCCTTCCAATTATTATTCTAACTGTAATCGTTATCTTTATTGTCGGATTGACTGCTCCAGCTTTATTTTGAAAATGAAAAAAGAGACGTCTCTTTGTCAATTACATCGAGACGTCGTCTTTGTTTTTGGTTCGTTGTTCATTCATCGTTTTCTTTTTGTTCCTGTTGGGTCTTCCTGTATGCATTAATCATGGCTTCCTTATAATCGCCTAACGAAGCGAATTCATGGAATTGTTTTGAGTACTTTTTGTTCAATGACTCAATTTCATTCCGTTTCGTAATTCTTCGTTCAACTTTGTCCATTGCCCGACCTCCTCATAGATCTTTTTTCTTAGCTTGTCTGTTATGTCTTAAAATATGACATGAAACTAAGAAAGATCGAGCCGGGACAATGAACCATTGATTTTATTTCGAGTCGTCCACGAACTTTCCGTGATCAGGAACCGCAAGCGATTTGAATTCTGACGCCAATCTATTCAAATTCTCCTCCAACCATTGACCTTCGACTGGGACTCCGTGACCCGTAATGGCTATTCTCGGCCGCAATGCAGCTAAAATTTCGACCGACTGTTCCGCTGTCTCCCAATCGGGTGTCAAATAGCGAGGAGGACCTCCTAATTCCTTTTCCTGAGTAAACACTTTATACAGCTCATCCTGTATGACTGTTACGAAAGCATCTCCGACAATCATGGCGTGGTCATCATTTCGGAACATCGAAATATGTCCTTCAGTATGTCCAGGAGTATGGATCCATTTCCAGCCTGGCATGAACGGTATTGTATGATCGTCTGCAAGAGCATGAGCTTTTGACCCGATGTCAATGCCTTCATTGGGAAACATAAATGACAACTTGGCAACCATTCCTCCTTCAACGCTCGTATCCGGCTCAGGGTAATTCTTTTTGCCAGTAATATAAGGAAGCTCCAATTCATGGGCATACACCGGCACATCCCAAATCTCCAATAGGTCAATCAATCCTCCGATATGGTCGAAGTGAGCATGTGTTAGGATAATGGCCTTTGGAGGGTTATCATTACCGAATCTTTTTTCTGCTTCTTCCTTAATCCTTTCAGCTGACTTCGGCATTCCCGCATCAATCAACACCCAGTCATTTCCTTCTCCCGGATAGCCGTAAAAGACAACATTAACAATCTGAACCGTATAACAGTAGAGGTCAGGAGCAACTTCTACTCCTTGTCCACTCGATACAGAAGTTAAAGGTTGAAATCTTTCTGTAGAAGAACTTCTTTCCATATGTCAAATCCTCCTTTGGTATTTATCCATTTCTCTTATACCCTAATATGTGTATAAAACACTTTGTCATACGATTTATATAGAGATGGGAGAATAAATTTGTTGCCCTAAGCAGATCTAGTCTTTATAATAGAAAGGTACTTTCCTTTGTCTCAGTAGCTCAGGGGATAGAGCAACAGCCTCCTAAGCTGTGGGTCGCAGGTTCGATTCCTGCCTGGGACGTTACAATAGAGGGTTAGAAAGCCCTTTAAATCAATGCTTTTAGCGTATAAGATAATAGAGCTGGATACAATTCTAATGTTTAATCCTTACATTTATCTTGCGTTGAAACGACCGAAAGCCTTCTAATAATTATATTGGGAGGTTTTTTTGTGTGGAAAAACCGAGAAAGGGTTTAGCGGTCGATACGGATTTTATATTTGACGGATAAGCCTACGATAGCCAGGGCTACCGGGGCACCATTCTCGAGCAGTAGGTTGATATGACAAATAAGCAATACCGCAATAGGGCGTAGCAGACATCCGAAAGATGCCTACGCCAGTGCAATTACAAAGCAATGTTCGCAGTAAGATCACTGGCTACACCCAAAAAACCGAATGGGTAGACTACTTAGGTGTCCATGGTGTAGGGCAATTGTTTTTGATACCAAGGAAACATCAAACCGTACGAGCTTCTCACTCAATAACATTTCAGTGCAACAATACGAATTACTGAAGTCATGTCACACTAAGTTGAATGAAATATACCTCCTAGCAAACGCTAGAAAAGAAGTGGGAGGATGCAAAGAAGGACGGAAGGAAGTCGATACCGTATCAGGCGTGTGTGTAGGAGTGGGATTTTGTGAAAAGTGATAAGGGCTACGCTAATCAGTGGGAAACATTTTATTACACCGCTATACAGCGATATTTGATATAGGGAAATTAAGCGATTGTCGAGGGGAGAGGGGAAGGAGTTTTGATAGGTAACGATATAGAGAAAAAATACTATATATAGTCACAATTGTACTAATATTAGTTTTCTACGTTTTGATTTCTGGAATTATAAATTCGACAATCGGCTTTCAATTAGTATTATAAGCAGAGTCAAGCTTTTGGACTCCTTTCTCTACTTTCATCGGCTCTTTGGCAGGTGCAACCATAAATGGCGGATTAGCAATCTATCTTAGACGAAAAGAAATTAGGCGAATTATACAGAAAGAAAACAATGATTCTGTTAAAAGTTTTAAGATAATAAATCACTACTTAGAAATAATGAATATCGAATTTCAAGTTTTATTAAAACATAAAGCTCGATTTGATAAGATACCCGATCCATGGGATGACATTGAAATGATCCAGGATGAGGTCGGACAATTTCACCCATCCTATTTCCCACCTCAAGAATGGATAGATTAGTATAAGAGGGAAACTAATCCTATTTATCGGTAGCAAGACTAAGCGAAAATAATATTTTAGAAGAGTTTCAAAAAATGGTAGAGGTGGATACTTCCATATTGCAGATAAAGCAACTCGACGACTTTTTAATATGATCATTAAAATGAATCTTCATATACTTCCAATTTTCAATGAAGTGAGTGAAAAAGGGAAAATAGATATAACTTCATCAGAAATAGAAGAAATCAAAAGTTTGTTAAGGCATATATAGTCCCCCTGGCCAACCGGAGGACTGATTGATTACAGCATTACGCTGTGTCATTTGTTGTCCTCTTTTTTAATTCAGTGAGAAAAAATGGGCTTTCTCGTTCGCATGTAGGCGAGATAGACCGGAAGAATACTAGGACAAGGGACAAGCAAGAAGAACTGCTCACACCGAGGTATTGGGTTGAAATTATGGGTGCCAATCGACCGACGTGCGGACGCAAAAAGGGTGGGGCTTTTAGACAAAGATAGGAGGGGCTTTCAGGTTGAATTAGGCGGATCAATTGATACAGGAGTATACGGGTGGGTTGGAAGAAGTTGAAACAGCGGGCGGACCGATTGGAAGGGGATAAGCCTATTGATGTACATGACTTAAAGCAGTTCAATAGTATGATTGCATATATGTCTTTTTCTTTCGAGTGGCTGAAAACGGGTAGGCAGCCTGGAATTTATCGCGGGGTGGCTGAAAAGTCTGTTTACCAGAAGAGATCTTATGAAAATATTGATTTGATACCCGATATTGTTAAGCAGATAAAAAACGATGATCGGAAAAGAGAAGGTTATTTTGGCATCTTTTTCGGAAAAAGAGAGAGTATGCTATTTACTGCATGTCGGCCATAAAAAGAGTATGGGTGATTATAGCTATAGAATTAGGTGTCAGCAAAAGCACCGTCCAAACGCATATAACCGTGCAAAATCAAAGGTTAAACAAAGATTTCAAGAAGCTGAATTAAGTGTTATGTCATACGCTTGTTATACGAAGTCTATATTTATGAGGGGGAGAATTAAAAGAGGGAGTGCGTCCGAGTGATGGACTAACTCTAATAGCCCCGATACATAAGGGATATTGTTAGTATTTAAAGACTTTTGATCTTCTTTGTTGTACGATATCACTATGAGGTGAGAAAATGGATATAAAAAAATTGATAGACAAGCTCACTAGTTCAGACCCACTGGTTCCATTAACTCGACAAGAAAAGGATTTATTACTACGTCTATTACGAAAAGGCGTCTTGACTGAGGATAGATTGAAAAATAGCATACAAGTTTCGAGCGGGCACTGTCCCTGCTGCGGGAAAGAATAACTAGGAGGAAGTGTTATGTCTTTCCTAAGGGTGCATAAAAATCCTGAAACGAGATTCGATATCGTATTCCAAAGAGATCCTAATCGGAGTGAGGAAGAAGCAATTGGAGGTAGCGAAGATCTTTATGTTGAAATAGAAAGAGCCTCAAACGTCATAAAAAGCATGCATTCTTCAGAAACTGTAAAGGATGATTATTTTCAAAGGCTTGTCTCCTTAGCTCAAGTTGGTTTTGTGGGAGATGATCCAGATCCGAAGCTTGCTAGTGACTCACTTAGGATATTGAAGGAAGAGATATTAGCGATTGAAGGTCATATAATTAAAAATCGATATATGATAAATTTGGGTATTCAAGCACTTATCTATTCCGCGCTGGTTTGGATTTTGTGGTGGATATTGTTTTTGATCTTAGGAACAAGAGCATCTTCACTTTTAATATATAGTGTTGTTTGGACAGGGGCTATGTTCGGAACTTGGATATCTTTTGGAGCGCGAAAATTCGAATTGAAATTCGAAGACTTAAATTCGCTCGAAAAGGATAAAATGTATTCTTATGTTAGACTACCTTACATCGGGATTTGTAGTTGGGCCTTGCTGCTATTTCTGAACAGCGGTTTGTTGAAGTTGGAAATAGGGAGTGCAAAATCAGAAGAATTACTTAAAAACACCGAAGCGCAATTGTTGATTGGGTTTATTGCCGGATTACTGGAAAGTAAATTGGGAATAAATTTGTATAATAAAGCAGAGGATTTAACCAACAAACTTTAAGCATCATCGTGCTGATGGTGCTTTTTCTATGCCTGAAAATCAAAGGGGGCGGATGGTGATGTGAAGTGCCGAATTGGGATGAGATTCAGAAAGAATGGGAATCCAGTGAAATAACATTAAGGAATCGGCCGAGAAACACAGCGTAAAAGATTCAACCATGCGCAGCAGGAAAAACAGAGAGAAATGGCAACGCAACGATGTAAAACGCGCAACGAAAATGAGCAGTGTTGCAAGGAAGAAAAGCGTGGGTGTTGCAACTGAGAAAAAGAAGATATCATCTATTGGACAATAGAGAAGGAGTGGTAAACCTAATCCTAAGAACCAGTTTACGAAACGGAACAGGGCAGCAGTAACACATGGCTTCTTATCGAAGTTATTCCAGCAAAGGAAGGAGATTTTTGGTTACTTTTATTTACCTGTTGTAAAGGTTGATTCTTGAAATACGACAGAAGTGTCTGAGGGATGTTTAAATAGTGTATATTACGGAATTATGTACAGTTTCTAGTTGTTAGCAATTGCCGCTTTGTGGTCATGCTGTTAAACACCGCTCTCCCCCCAGCTAGCAAGCCTTCTTAGTGTACTGGTACATAGAGGTGTCGTTGCGTGTTAAAAACTTAGCGTTCAATGGTAAAAAAGATGATACAAGTGGTGAAAAATCGCGAGGACAAATCATTCTGATAAATATTCATGAAGAGAGGATTGGTTAACCAGCCTTCTTTTCCCTTTTATATACAGTAAGAAAAGGGGAATATGATTTTCTTTATTTCGGAATTAAGATTTTCGAAATGGTTTGTTCCGGTCCGATATGAAAAACTTCCGGTGAATAGAATACTTTGGATTATAGCATCATGGACAACCTAATGAATAAATTAGAAAAAGAGAAGGCATCTTACACCTCCTCTATTCATATAGTCATAATTTTTCAATTTCTACCGGATTACTTGTCGGTTTAGGAGCATCTTCATCATCAGCAAAAACTGTAGGAGAAAGTCCAATAAACATAATTAATGTTAATAATATATACGAGAAAACCTTTTTCATTTATAAATCCTCCACTGAAGTTATTTTTTTTTGTTTTAAAGCACTTAAACTTGAATATTGATAATAAAGGCTAGCAGCCTTATATTTGCTTTGATTTCTATAGTAATCCCCTAACATCATAGAGTATTTCTGTACATACCGGTAATCTTTTATTTTTTTAAAATATTTAACAGACTTTTTTAATACAATTTCATAATCCGCGTATGCACTATATTTAGCTCGATAAACATTAAAATGAAAAAAGTAAGAATGAAAAAATGTTTTTAACTCACAGTTGTCATTCAATAAATCAATTCCAATATTACACCATTTTAAAACATTAGAGGAATCTCCTTGTTTCGAATACTCTCGAATAATACACAAGATAGTTGAAAAAGAAGTAGAAAGTTGACTATTTTCTTGCTTATAACTAAAACTTTTTTCGAAATTCTTAATCGCTTCTTCACAATTTCCTTGTGCGGAATATAATGCACCAAAGTTATGATGAATCATTCCATTGTATATACTCAAATTTAACCGTTTTGTTAATTTATAAGCAGCAGAAAAATTAACTTCTGCATTTTTGAATTCCAATAGGTTGCGTTGAGCAATACCTAAAACAATGGATCCATCGATAATACGCTCAAAATAATGGTTATCTTTATAGTATTCTAAAGCCATAGAGGAGTATTTGACAACATTGAAATAATCTCTACCTTTTAAATAGAATAAACTTAAAGCATTATAAAAGTCAGCGTTTTCCCATTCATGAAGCATTACGTACTCTTTTTGTCTTAAAGACTTTTTAAAGTAGCTAACTAAGTTGGGATTATCGTTTAATGAGTAATAGTAGAGCGCTAAATTAAAGTAGTAAATAAATTTAAGTTTTTCACTCAATTTATTCTCTATGCTCTTTAATTGAATTATCTTACTCTCATAGTCTGTTGAATTATCATTTGTTATTAATAGTAATCTAAACATAAGTAAGTGGTAAAGATATAAGTTGTCTGTCTCTTGAAACCTGAACTTAATGTCGATAAACTTTGGTAATTGTTTTCTTATTAAATTTTGGTTCCTATAAAGTAAGCCTTCTTTATATAATTCTAATAACGATGAAATAATGTCATCTTCTTCTTTACTGCAAACTTCAATAATCTCAATGTTTAATCTCCTTAGCAGAAGTTCAACAATATCCTCATTAGGTAGAATCTTTCCGTTTTCAATTTTGCTAAGATAAGAAATTGAGCATATTCCTTTTGCTAAAGCTGCTTGTTTAATATTTTGATTCTTTCTCTCGATTTTAATATTGAAACCAATATTATCAAGAATAGCTTTTTGTTTTTTTATAAAAACCACCTCCTGAACCAATATTATACAATTCAAATTTATATAAAACAACGATAAATAAAATTATTTTTCTAATTCTTTGCAACTGTGGGTATAAAAGTCTATGGGAATACTGTCTTAGTAGAAGAGTACGTCTACGATCGGAATAGGTTTAGGGTTCTCTAAGACATTTAGTCTGTGTCCAGCCATTCACTATAAGAATCGCTCCCAGTTACTTGCCCACCCAAAAAAACATCTTTGTTCAGAAGAAGTAATCTAGTAATTCTTCAAATAGAAATTCATTTTGCCGTCGGTTCCCACTACGAATACAAAAAACACAAGGTTAAATTTAAGGACAATAGCCATACGCCAAAACACCTCAGAAAAAGATATTATCTCCGGTATTTTTACTCACAGTATACAACTATTCAAATCCTCCAGTTAACCAACGACAATATTAATCGCCACAGTTTGACGAAAGTATTTTTTGAGTTTTCTGAGAGAGTTACAGGAGTACTCATAGCTAGCATTAGACATATACCACGCTTTTTGCTAAAAACTCTGTCGTAAAACCATTTGGTTATACGTTCACGAATATTTGTTAACTAGTGAAACAGATAAGGCTATTTCCTTATAGCAGTTGAATGAGATTTTCCAATATACCGCTAAAAAAAGTCGCAGAAAGAGAAATTATTAGTCAAATTTCATTATGAAAGGTGACTACTAAATCGAAATTTCGATATTTGTGGAAAATATGTTTAATTTACAATCTTTAATGAGGTATAAAATCCAAAACTTTCTCAACCTAAAAATGTTGAAAAATATTGTGTTGCTTGTAAACTTAACTTAAGAGTCTGAGTAGTCAGATTCGAGTCTAAACAGAAAGGAGGTAAGGAACATATGAATATTAAAGTTGATGCTATCAATCTCTCAAGTATTATGGAAAATGCGCAAGATCAACTTCAAGATTTATTACAGGCGGGTTGTTGTACAACTGGTGGGTGTGAATCCCCGATAACTATGGTAGAAGAAGAAATGGAAGAAGCAACAGAAGAAGTTTAATACAATATCTTAGTCCTATTACGAGGAGAGAAAGGGAGAGAATTTATGAATTTAAAATTAGAAAGCATTAATCTATCAAATATCATGGAAAATGGACAAGAAGTACTTCAAGAATTATTGCAAGCCGGTTGTTGCTCAACAGCAATTTGTGAATCACCATTAACTCCGTCTTATAAAACATCAACTGGTAATGAATTAGGAAATTCTGAGGATATCTAAAATATATTTAGAGTTCATAGAGTAAAAAAAGGGTAGTATCTACCCTTTTTCTACTTTTTTGGGGGGATGCTTTTATGAATCTGAAATTAAACGCAAGGTGTTTTGAAATAGGAGAGAGATTATTTTTTTCTAATGCTACTGCTGGTGATGTAGTAGTCTCTGGTGAAGCGCAGGGCTTAGTAAGGCAACTTACTTCATATGCAAATGGAATAACACCTTTGGAAGACATTGCGTTGGAAATGAATTGTTCTGAAAATGAGATCTTAGAATTAATTGATCCATTATTAAAGAAAAATTACATTTCAATAGTTGAAAATAAAATAAAAGGAATAGTACTTTCAAGTGGTATTTCACAAAAATCAATAGATTTACTTTGTGAACAAAGCGACTTAAAACATATTTTAAAGTCTTGTCCTATGACTGGATTTGCGATCAATAAAGATGAAAAATTCATTCTAGCGATTGGTAGAGAAGAGAATGAATCTTTCTTTATGAATGTAAATCAACAAGCAACTAGTTTAGGGATTCCTTGGATACGTCTAGCCATTAGTTACAATAAAATATTTTTTGGACCAATCTTTTTTCCTAAACAGGGTCCATGCTTTGGATGTTTTCAGACAAGATTATTTAATAATAACCAAAATGATCAAGTAGAGAGAATCTATGATTTGGGCAATATCGAATTGGCAGCTATAGGTTTAATAAAGTCAGAGATTATAAAGTTCGTCGATAAAGAAAAGTTTTGCAATTTATTTGAACAGGAAAATATATTGGATCTAAATTTATTTACTATGGAGAGTTATAAGCTATTTAAAGTTCCGGGATGTGATATGTGTGCAAATAGGTAACTTGGATTTGGAGAGTCTAGTTAATTCGAGGGCAGGCCTAGTTAGTAAATTAAAAGAGATAAAACCGTTACCGGAAGTGCCATTAATTAATCGGTATTTAGCTATAATTAATTATAAAGAAAATTCAAATGTGTTCACAATTAGCGGATCAGGTTTTTCATTAAATAAACAAGAGGCCATGATATCTTCAGTAGGTGAAGCAATTGAACGATATTGTGCACATATTATTGATTCGAATATTAAATGGAGTAGTTATAGAAATTTGCAAAGCAACGGGGATGTACTTGATCCCTCATTAATTACACGACTAACAGAAGAACAGTATAAGAATAAATATAACCAGTTGCCACCTGATCTAAATACAAAATTAGGTTGGAGTACGTGTGTGGATTTTCAAACAGGAAAAGATATATTTGTCCCCACTGAAATGATTTATTTAAGAAAAATTCAAAATCCTCTTATACGTGATATTATCTCTACTGGATTAGCATGTGGTCCAACTAAAGATAATGCAATTCAGAATGGATTATTAGAATGTATTGAACGAGATAGCTTTATGCTTTTTTGGTTATTCTTACGAGCCAATTTCAAAATTGATATTTCTTCACTAGATGATAATCATGAAATATCCAAATTATACCTTCTTGCAAAAAGATTTAGGTTAAACGTTACCCTTCTTGATATTACAACAGATTTAGGAATACCTTCTATTGTTACTATTCTAACTAAAAATGGGACATCTGGATTTTATATGGGTTGCGCATCACATATTAATTATGAACAAGCTATTTATAAGTCGTTAAAAGAAGGGATTGGAGGATATAGCATTTATTACGAATCACTCTACATCCATGATACTGTCATTCCTAGGTCTGCTGATGAGATACGTACTCTGGATGATCATGTCCTATATTATTTTGCTGGCAATCACGATAATATTTTATCCGATATTGATCATGGTAACAAAATAGTAGATGCTAAACATCTTCTTAATACTAAAAATATATCGTTAAAATCGCTAAAAGATTTTCCTATTTACTATAAAAACATTACTTCAGAAGATATTAAAGAAATAGGTGTGTCCGTTGTGCGAGTAGTATGCCCAACTCTCTGTTATCTACCTGTGGGAGAGAGCTTTTTAAGTTGTCAAAGAATAGAAAGATTCAAAGTGAACTATAACAAAATAGAATTAAACTTAGCTCCACACCCCTTCCCTTAGTAAAAGGAGTTGTTAACCTATGAATTTGCATGAGTTTTTTCATATTAATACTTTTAATTATCCAGAGCAGTTGTTAAACGCTAAAGGTGAACTTTTTGAATCGCATCCTAGAGGTAAAGTGTTTTATCAAGATGGCCAAGCTTTTAAAGGTTCTATTGAAGAACAACTCTATTATTCAGATAGAGCATATAATAAAAATCCTTTTAAGAAAACTATTCTGCAAAATTTATTACAAAAAGCATATGTAGTAATGGACTCTAAGGAATCTTTGCACGGATCCGTACCTTCAGCAGGTGGTCTTTTCCCTTTAGAGATCTATGTAGCTGCATTAAATATCGAAGGTATTGATAGGGGTATTTATCATTTTGATAAAATCGAACAAGTTTTAACACCTATTTCTTACATTGAAAAATGGACTACAGACATTTATTTTCCTGAAATCAACAAATTTACTGAGGACTCTCCCGTAATATTGTTTATGACATGTAACTTCGAGAATATAGTTAAAAAATATGGGGCTCGAGGCTATCGCTATGCATTGATTGAAGCAGGACATATTGGACAAAATGTGCGTAGTTACTGTGCTAGATTAAATTTGGCTAGTTGCCCCATAGGTGCGTTTTATGATGACACTGTTAATTCATTGCTAAATTTGCAACCAGGTGATTTTACAGTTTATGCATATTCGATTGGAGAAAAAAGGTGAAGATAATGAACTTTAAGGTAAACCCTAATGCATTAATTCGAGTAGCCGGCACAAACGCAACATCTATGAAAAAGCTATTAAATAATGACCGTGAATGGATTTATAATGTCAAAAAGATTATCGTGTGGAAAAAAGATCTAATAAGGGAAAAAGAAGAGTTAATATCTATCTTATTCGAAGAAATCAAAAAGGAAACCCACTATCGAAATATGTACCTAAATCTTAAGAGAGATTTATATAACCATCGATACAAACGTATAATTCCAAACAAAATTCCATCTGCAATGGATGAGAGAATAAAAAACCGCATTTTAAATTGGGTTGGAAATTATCAATCTTATATTAGTAGTATAGATGAATTGAAATCGATTTTGGAAAAAGAATCGTTGTTCTTGAATGGAATTTATTGTAATGCCTGGTATGAAAGTAAGTCATTTCAAGAAGGTGTAAAATTAGCATCCCCAGCATTATATCAGACATTACAAAAGTACATGAGAAAAGGTCGGCTTTCAAATAATCTTCATCTCAGTTTTTTGAAGTATTATACGAGAGCAACTCTTAAAACAAGCCCATTAGGCCAATTTTGTGCAATAGGTATAGCGGAAATACAAATAGAGAAAGCGAGAACGAAAATAAATTATGATCAACCTAATTCTTTTTATATAAATGAAAAATTAAGACCTTTACAAGAGATAGCAAAAAGGATTAGCGGCAATGACTTAGAACAAAGTTATCATGTAAATAAGAATATTTGGTTTGAGAATGAAAAGATATACGTTTTAGGAAGAGAAGATGATGCATTTTCAGTATTTATGTATCGTAATGGAGAAAAATTAGTTGTTTTAGAAAATAGCGAAGGATTACGAAAAATGTTAAATGATCTTGCGGAAGTTGGTTCGTTTAACTACAAGTACTTCTCAACTTACCTAGGTAATTATAAAGAAGAAATAATCTTAAATAACTTTAAACAGCTGATTGAGAATCATATCCTAATTCCAGTTGTGCTTCAAGAAATAGAGGCTAAACCATTAGAAATAAAACAAGAATATTGCTCTGCTATAAAATATGAAGATTTCTTAATAGAAAAACCTATTTCATTAAATTTAGATCAAAGCATAATTGATGGATTAAATTTATTACATAGGTTGTTTTTTTTACTAGATCCTCATGAACTGAATCAGCAGTTTTTTGCAGAGTATATTTATCAAAATTTTGGAGAGAATGAAATCTCGTTTCCTCAGTTACTGATTAGCTTTACCGAATTTGAAAAGTGTATCAAAAGTGATTTAAATGAAAATAACAAAATAAAATTTTGGCATTATATTGAGAAACGGATGGATCAAGAAATTATATGCCTAGACGAATTAGACTGGATAAAAAGCGATATAAATACTATTTTTAAACCATATTCAATGACATATTATCTGCAACTTGATAGAACCGGAAAGGCATATTTAAACAACGTGCAGTCAGGTTATGGGCGTTCATTTACTCGTTATAATTACTATCCTACATTCAAAAAAGCGGCTACTCATTTTGTGAATATTATTAACAAGAATATCCGGACCCTTGAGGTTATCAATAATAGAGGATATTTGGCGAATTACCATGACCCTGTGACAAAAAGCTTTATTGATTACGCCAATGTATACAATACGAAAAACGCAATCAATTTAAATGATATATCCTTTAGTTATTGTAAAGAAAACAAGAAAATTGTAGTAAGGCAAAACGGTAGCAAAGAATTAATTCACTTAATTCATCTTCACCAGGCTTCGCCATCCTTTGGTGGAAAGGCTTTTCGTTTGCTAGCAACACTTCAACAAAGCGAGTCAGTAGGACTAGGTGTAGAAAGATTTTTCAATAAATTTTTAGAGGAACCAATTTTCAGGATTCCTTCGATAACAATAAAAGGCGTGGTTATTAGTAGAGAGAAGTGGATTATTAATAATCAAGTGGTAAAGTCGTTAGGAGTATTAGACGAAGCTAATTTTATTCTTCAACTTTACGAGCTTCACCAAGAATACGAGCTTCCAAGTTCTTTTTATGTTCGTCGGATTCAGGGTGATAAAGCGTTTAATTACACTAAACTAGACGATTTTTATAAACCGCAATTTATCTCATTGAAAAACATACATTTAATCTCTTTATATAAAAAAATCATGCAACAAACAGGTGGGAATTTACTGATTGAGAAATGCGGACCATCATTAAGTGGCTTGCCTGTTGTAAATGGTGAACCACATGCCTTTGAACTGGGAGTTGAAGTATTTGGAGGCACATGAACGTGTAAGTGTGGTGGTAGGCTCTGCCCTATTACCGGTAAATGAATACCTAAACAAATTGTATAAAATACTCAATAAGGATTGTATACCTTTTTATTTTATTCGATTATTTAATTCTCAGGTGGTTATTAGATTAATCTTTTCAAAACTGCATAAGGCTAAAGTCGAAGAGGTAATTAATAAACTTAATCTAGATACGTATGAGAAAGTGAGGCCATATCAAATAAATTATTTACGATATGGGAATGAAGATATTTATCAAAGAATAGAAGAATATAATACATTCATTTTAAATCATTCTTGTGAGAGACAATTAAATAGTGAACAGATCGGGCATTTTCTATTTCTCGTTAATGAACTGTTAATTTCTTCGAATATTGAAAAATATAATTTGAAAATTTTTTTGCAAGAAATATTACCAGTTTGGGAAAACTATTATGGAATTATTCACGAAGAGATAATACTTTTAGAAGGGAAAATATCTAATATAGTATCTGAAAAGGAAATTGTCTGGATTTCCAATGACCGGTTAATTTTTTTAAACCTAATAGATTCAATAAGAGAGGAACTAAGAAACCACCCAGACATTCTTTTAGATGAAATTCCACATTTCACCAAAGAATGCAGAGACTTTATAAACTCTCAAACTTTAATTGTTCAAAATGAAATGAAACTACTAATGACTATGCTTCATATGACAGCAAATATGTTTGGTATTCATCATTATTTAGAGGTTTATTGTTATTTAAGAGTATATAGAAAGTGGGAAGAGCATGATTACCTACATCCCGGATAAAGATTTCTTAAGAAACTTTGTTAATAATGGATATCCCTCGATAAATGAAATACAGGGCAGAAAGATGGATGATTTAATTAAGATTGCAATGATAGATTATCACAATATCTCTGCGATGAGGGATATCCAGCAGGATTTTAATCAAAATCCAGATGCAATTAGTAAAATATATGACACTGTACAAGCAGCATATCATGAATTAACCCAAAGTATTGGTGAAAACCCCGTTAGCATATTTATTACATTGCTGAACAACGAGCATTCATTTATTGTGTCTAAATTAAATGGAATCATGGCACACACCATGGATAGTAAAACAATTTGTCTTTATATAAGTTCAAAAAGTATTTCAAATGTAACTTTTTGGGATCATTTAAAATTTAATATAGCCCATGAATATATTCATATAATCCGAAACCTGAGGAATCTCTCTAATGAATATCTTATTGATTATTGTATTGATGAAGGATTGGCTGAGTATATTGTTTACAAGTTATATGGTATTTCTTCAATTAGACCTTGGGCAAAGGTTAATCAAGAAACTATTAGTTTACTAAAAAAGAAAGTATTTTCTAAAGCATATACAACAGATAAGAGAGAGATTTTTGCATATTTACAAGGCGATGTTCATCTGAAAATTCCACGATGGACAGGTTATCAAGTAGGATTTTATTTAATAGACAATCTTATTGAAAATGGTATACCGTTTGATGAGCTCCTTTACCTAAATGGTTTAGAGATTTTTAACTTGTATAGGGAGTGAAAATATGGAGATGAAAAAGGATCACAAAAATAAAATAATAACATTTTTTAAGTTGTACCCTGATTTTGCAAAGCTACAAACAGGGTCTGTTCTCGTCAATTTTGCGTCGTGGAACTCCTTTGTCGCTTTATTATTTCTTCTTACTGATATCACAGATAATGGAATTCAACTAGGGATTCTATGGGCTCTTAGCGGATTAGCGCCATTACTTTTCGGATTGATTGCGGGTGTTTTAATTGACCGCTTCGATTATAAAAAAGGCCTTATATATATTGATATCTTACGAGCAGGATTGTCATTAGGGTTTATCTTCATACCGTTTTTAGATGGTTGGAGCGCTTGGACCACGTATTTTCTTTTGCGTTTTATTATTGGCTTATGTGGTTCATACTCATTTGCTGCAAGACAGTCAATCATTTCAAAAATAGTAGCTACAGAAGATTTAAATCGAGCAATTGCCATTAGTTTTACCATTTTAAATGTAATGCGTTTGCTTGGTTTAACTCTAGGCGGTGTGTTATTAGGTATTGGAGGCATGAACTTTGTTTGGGTTATTCAAAGTATTAGTTTTATAATAGCTGCTATTTTAGTTAGTCAAATGACTTTAAATACAACCCCAGTGCAGATTGCCAAAAAGAATTTCATTGAGGATTTCAAATACGGTTTTGTAGAATCCTTTAAAAATGGTTGGGTCAAATTAATATTTATTTTAGGACTGTCGGGTGGCTTAGTTGCAGGGACATTCCACTTAGTCTTGCAACAATTCGTAAAAAATATTTACCATACAGATTCTTTCAGTTTAAGTATAATGTTCCTCATTGAAGGAATTGTATCTGTTATTGTAGGTTATTGGATAGTCAAGGTGAATTTTCAATTTAAAAAGATATGGTTTTATGGATACATCTATATAGTGAATGCTTTAAGTTGGATTTTATTTGGTTTTAATAAAAGTTACTTGCTTGCCTTGCTGTTACTTGTAATTTTTTCAACTATGTTATCGCTCACTATACCTTTTGAGAGATGGGTAGTTCAAACGAAAGTGCCTGAGGAAATCAGGGGGAGAACCTTTAATTTATTGAATACTATCTCAACAGGGATGATCCAACTTAGTGGTTTAATTGCAGGTTTAATTATTGATAACTGGGGTTTAGAATACGTTCCAGTATTTACAGGTAGCTTCCATCTATTGATTGGTTTTTTTGTTATCTTTTTTATATTTGGCTTAAGTACAGCTACTCATGCAAAGGAGAGGATGATCTAAATGAATTTTGATGAAACATTAAAAAACTTATGTGTACATGAAGAATTACTAACATCAACAGAGAGAGAGCAATTAAGAATTGATGGGTATGTATTACTTGAAAATTTGTTGGATTCAAAAACGATTGAAACGATGAATCAAGTAATTGATCGTCTTTTTGAACAGGAAGGTAAAGAAGCTGGGAAAGAGTATATACAAGAAGAAGGAATAAAACGATTAGCTGCACTATATAATAAGGATGCTATTTTCGATCAAATCTTTACACACCCCAAAATCTTAGCAGCTACTTATAGTATTTTACAACAACCATTTTATTTAAATTTGTTAAACGTCCGTGATGTCTATAAAGGAAAAGGTGAGCAAATTTATCATTCAGATTGGGGTCCACGTAAGGATAACAATGTTGCGTACGCAGTTAATTCGATTTGGATGTTAGATAACTTTACAAATGAGAATGGTGCAACAAAACTAATCCCCGGTACTCATGTATTGGATACGCCTTCAGTTTATGAATTGTCTAAAATTACGAATCAGGAGGTTCAAATAACGGGGAAAGCAGGTTCAGTATTAATCTTTAATGCACATCTATGGCACGCTGGCACTCAAAATAAAACAGATCTAAGAAGACGTTGTATTCATAATTTTTACTGCGTAGCATCTAGCAAACGAAAAATTCATTTATCACCTTCCGTAAGGAAACAAAAAGATAAAGCAACACTCTCGATTTTGGGGGGGATTGTATGAAAAGGGATTGTATGAAAGGGACAATTGTTGTAACTGGGGCATCAAGGGGAATAGGGTTAGCGATTGCGGAAAAATTTGCAAAAGAGGGATACGACCTTGCTTTAATCGCTAGAAGTGAAAAAGAGCTTAAAGGTATTAAAAAACGTTTTGAAGAATTATATAAAGTAATTGTTTATACGTATACATGTGATATATCAGATTACAATATTATCAAAGAAATAATTAATGATTTAACTAAACGAATTACGAACATAACTGCTCTGATTAATAATGCAAGTGTAGGACATTTTGGACTTATGAGGAATCTGGACGTTAACCGTTGGGAAGAAACAATTAAAGTAAATTTATTAGGCACATATTATGTCACAAAAGAACTTTTACCATTTTTTATTCAGAAAAGATCTGGAGATATTATTAATATATCCTCTGGCGCTGGGGAAGAAGGCTACAGTTTTTGTAGTGCATATTCAGCATCAAAATTTGGTCTGTCAGGTTTTACAGAGTCATTAATGAAGGAAGTAAGAAGTATTGGTGTGAGAGTTAGTTTATTATCACTAGATACAGTTCAAACTGAAATGTCTCGTAAATCTGGCCTAAAAGTAAATAATTGGGACACTATAATGAAGGATGAGGATGTTGCGAATGTTGTTTACTTTATGAAAAACCTTCCTGACCATGTTTTTCTAAAAGAGACGTCTCTTTGGAATGTCAACCCAGACCGCATTTAATTATGCTAAATATATGTTAAAGAGTTCGCGTAATTAAATTCGTAGAACTCTTTTTTCTCTATGAAAGAGGTAAAACAAATGAGTAACGAATTTGCCAATGAAATTATTGACTACGCACTATTCCACAAAGCAAGTGGTGTAGAAGTATATATCGAAAATACAGAACGTGTTGTATCAACTTATGATACTGCAAGTGTAAGCACGGAACATCGCATTATTGAAGAAGGTGTTGGAATTCGTGTTTTTTTCTCTGATCACTATATTTACCTAGCTTTTAATGATTTTGATATCAATGAAATTTTTCGTGTCATAAAATCCATAGTTAAGGATCGTGTAAGATCAATTGAACAACAACACATCTATCAGTATTTTGCTCGAAATTACGATAGACCACATGATGCAGATAGGGTACCTCGTACTATACCCTTACTGGAGCAGGCGTCGCAATTATATTACAATCAATCTATAATACCAAGAGTTCGTTTAAGAACAATTCAAGAGTTTAAAGGTGTTGAAATTTTGAATGCGGATAATAACTTCAGGTCTAAAGAACATGCATATACACGGATCCATTCAACTATTTTTGATTCGCAGCAAAAACTAAGTCATAGTATGTCAGGTGTATCCAGTACCAATGTAGAGGTAGCAACAATACTCGATACAATAGAAAAAGCCATTCATTATCAAACGATTAATTCTGCAAAGAAAGTAACTCTACCTCCAGGGTCTTATCCAGCTGTAGTAGGCAGTGGGACAGGAGGCATTTTGCTTCATGAGATATGTGGACACCCTCTGGAACTACAGGCAGTAGTAAATGGACATTCTGTATTAAAAGATAAATTGAATATGAAAATAGCCCCAGAAACTATAACTATTGTAGATAATCCCTTATATAAAAAAGAGTGGGGGAGTAGTTTATATGATGATGAAGGAAACCCTACGTCAAATAATGTGTTGATACAAAATGGTGTTTTAAGAAACTATCTTTGTGATCGTTTCAACGGAAGTCTTAGCCAAATACTTGCAAACGGGGCAGCTAGAAGGGAATCATATCGATATCCTCCTACAGCAAGAATGTCAAATACCTACCTATTGCCTGGGGAACATGATTTTGATTTCCTGTTTGAAGGAATAGTGAAAGGCGTCTATATAAAAGAATTAACTGAAGGCGCAATTGATGTAGCTACAGGAAAGTATCAGGCAGGTATAAAAGAAGCCTTTCTAATCGAAAATGGCCGTATTAAGGACCCAATTACAAATCAAATAGTCATGGGAAACGCCTTAGAGACTCTAGAGAATCTAAATCTGGTTGGAAATGATCTTAAATTAAGCAAACAATTTTGTGGTGCAAAAAGTGGAAGAATACCGGTGAGTATTGGACAGCCGACTGTTCGATACAATTTTTTAACTATAAGGTGATATAATGCGAAAACTAATGGACCTTACTATGGAACTCTATCAAATTGCAGAGTCTTATAAGCTGGATAATTTTTTTATTTTTGGTCGCTCGATTGACCGTACGAGCGCGGGGCTCCGTGAGGGGGTAACAAAATTCATTCATATTCATGAAAATATTCAAATTAGTTTTTGTGGAAATTTACAGAATAGCAGGATTTCATTTCAATTAAATAGTCCGAATGCAAAGACATTCCGTTCTTTATTAGAGAAACAGTTACTTGAGTCTGAAAATATTGATGAGATTCGCCCATCAGAATCTGAGCTAGAAGAGAAAATATATACAGATCACTTTGATGCCTCCATTGAACAAATAACGTTAGAGCAATTGCTAAATTGGTTGTACAGATTATCTGAATATACCAAAGGGGTTCAATTCGACTTTAGTCAAATGTTGATTGAAAAGCAGGTTGAAACAAGGACATTCATCCATTCAAAAGATAGTATACTTAACACGGAAAAAAAGAACATGATCTTTTTTCTTCTTAATTTGCATGTTCGCGTTCAAAATGAGGTATTACATGTGCCTATTTTTGAAATTGTAAATATGTATAACGACTTTGAGACAAAGCTTCAAACATTGATTCGACGAATTAATTCTTATAACTTTTTAATTAACAATGAATATCCCGATAGTCTTCCAACTGAGATAAATGTAATTTTTCAAGGACAACTGGTAAGTAAAATAATTAAAAAAGCATATCCAGCACTGGTTAAAAAAATCATCAAAGAAGATATTAAAATAAGTAGTTCACTAGATATTATAAATAACCCTCATCTGAATTATGGAAATACAGGTCGGTATTTTACAGACGATGGTGAGGTTACTAAAGTCTTTCCAGTTATTATTAAAGGTGTAGTATCAAATGAAGCTAGAGTATCTTGCATGAATGAACTGCAAAATGTTGAAATAATCCCCAATAATAATAGTGAATCGTTTGATGATGATAATAGTTTAATATTATTGGACCAAGCAGCTGTTCTAAAGATAACTAAATCCTTTGATTTCTTTATTGTATGCCATGGATTATTAAAAAGTAATGGAAGGTATGTACAGGTATATCCTTCTTTACGTATAGAAGGGAATATTGTTTCACTATTGCAACACATTGACAAAGTAGGGGATGAAATTTTTTATAGTTTCCCAGATCAATTTACAGTTGGGTCTCCATGTTTGAAAATTAAAAAGGATTTCTTTACATTAACTGAGAGAGGGGTAAGGATTCTATGAAATCATTAATTAATTTTTACATAAAAGGGATGACCGAACCGTTAAAATATGACGGTTCTCTAAAAGACATTTCAAAAATATTATTACATCATCAGATTGCATATCCATTCGAAACGGTTACGCGAAACTTAGAAGTAAAACAGTTAATGGATCAAGACTTTGAAGAACATTTTTATAAATTTGTAAAAACACGCTACAGTGGAACTTGTTTTTCTCATCACTATATTCTTAAGAATGTATTATCATATCTAGGTTACGATGTTAAATATATTTTTTTGGAGCCTAATCATTGTGGAGTAGTATTAAATTGGAATGATCAGCGTTTTTATCTCGATGTTGCCTATTGGTCCCCCCTTTTTAAACCTCAGCCTTTAAATAAAAGTTGGAAAGTTAAATTTCCGAATATTGAGGTGGAGTGGAGAAAGGTGGACTCTAACTTTCACCTAGTACGCAATGAAAGTTTAGTGAAAATTTGGGACGGTAAGTATTTAACTGATGATGCTTTTTATAGTAAAAGTATAGATATTTTAAATGAACATAGTTATTTCAAAGAGCATATTTTAATTAATCGTTGGCTTAACCAAGATTGTTTTATTTTATTACAAGAGACTAGATTAGACATTTATAATCGTTATAAAAAGCATCAAGTATATCAGATTTCGGAAAAAAAATTTCAGGAATATAGAGAAAAGTTTTTTCGATTGGGTCAATGAGTAAGTAAAAATGAACTAGAAAACAATTTGGTAGCGAAGATCATTATAGTCGGATGCATACTGTTGCTGTGTGAGTGGATCTCGCCGTTATAAATATCCATAATAGGACTGAGGTAAAGTTTATAGCCTTCCGCGCACTAAATTCCCTAATGTCAGTCGTCAGCCTTTGATGGGCAATATTCGTGTAGAAACGGTAGTTAAGACGATTCTTTCCCACGGTAATCGACCGTTCCTTTGTAGGAGCTATAGCGGCGTGATGTCAGCATGAACTTCTTTCCCTATAAACCAAGTTTCGTCATAAGGCTCTGAACGTTATTGTAGTTCACTCGGATGCATATATTCCTTAGACTCAGTCGGACCAGACGGTAGCCATAGTTGCATCAAACTTCTCGACGGTGGATCGAATCATCTCTATCAGCTCCTGATTAGGGTTATCTGCCTTGAATTACTTGTTTTACCAACATGTTATAAATGAGCATGGATTAATAAACGGAAGCTTGGATTGGAAAATCAATTCTGCTTCCTTTTTCATTTTAAAAGAAGAGATGAAGGGATGGATTATCAATGACGAATAACTTTTCAAAGCTAGAGCAAATCAAAAACACGTTGAACGCAAAGTTCTTCGAAAGAGAAAATGAAGTGGAGGCAATATTGATCGACAAATTGTCTCGGCAGCACATGTTGATGATTGGCCCTGCCGGTACCGAAAGATCTGCATTATCAGTAGAATGCGCAAAGATTGTGCAAGGAACGTAAACTTCTAATGGCTACTGACCAGGTTCAGTACACCCGAAGAAGTATTCGGTCCGTTATCACTAAAGGACCTAGGACTGCGCGTGTACAAGCGTAATACAGCCAGGAAAATGCCAGAGGCGAATCTCGTTTTCCTAGATGAAATCTTCAAAGCTAACAGTGCTATTCTGAACAGTCTGTTGACCCTAATGAAAGGCTCTTCTACAATAATGGTTCGCCCGTCAAGGTTCCGTTAATGTCCGTCATAGGTGCCTCGAATGAGTATCCGGAAGAGGGGGAAGGACTGGAAGCTCTATTCGACAGATTCCTATTGTGATTTGAAATTGACTATATTGCGGATGACACGAATTTTATTTCCATGATGAAGGGTGATGGACAACATCAGCATATGCCGTCCATGACAATGGAAGAATTGGTGCAACTACAGTTCTTCACTGACATGGTAGCTATTCCTGATGAAATTTAAGATACCCTGTCCAAAATCCGCATGGAATTAAGGGATGAAGGTATTCGTCCTTCGGATAGGCGTTTCAAGCGGTCGTTAAGTGTCTTACAAGCGAAGGCATTGATCAATCAGCGACAAGTTGTAAAGATTGATGATATTGTAATCCTTGAAAATGCACTTTGGGAGACAGTCGATCAGAAAGATACAGTATCCCTGATTGTCCGTAGTCATGCCCAAGATGTAGTGACGAGGGCTATTGAATTCATTCAAAATGAAGCGGAGGAAGTGTTTAATTTCATGATGAAAGATAATTATTCATGCTGGAATGGAAACCACTCAGAAACTGAAAGCTTTGGTAGCTGATTTGAATAAACTCTCAAAACATAATCAGAGCCGAGAAACTGACATCGAGCCAGTGATGAACCAAATAAAATCCATGCAGCAGGAGATATTGGATAGCATCCTAGAGCTGATGGATTTTTGAATAACTCCTGATTGGAAGTCTATCAAGATTTTAGATGTCGAGGGTAATCCTTCGGCATCTTTTAAATAGCTGAAGGGAAGTGTTCAATGTGACTGACGCATTCGATAAAAGACGTTTCAATGAGATTTATATTATGTCCAAAGGAATACAGAAGGTAAGGGATGAAGGGGAGTTGCCGACATTCGAAACTCTACTGGCTGACATATGGGCCTCCTTATATAAGATGAATCCGGAAATCACCGAAGAGGAGGTTGCTGGCGATCTCAAAGTCAATAAAGCATTGATGGAGAGAATCATGGCGGATGAATCATTCGAAAACTATCGTAACTTTACCCGATTAGATGATTTATCGTCAGCCATTGGCACCGTGAAATTTTGAGAGAAGACGAATCAATGGATAGCTGACCAAAAGATGCAGGATAGCGAACTTCGAAAACAGTTGCATGAAATCCAAGCGATGCAAAGGCAACTTGAAAAACAGGAACAGCAGGAAGGGGTCGGAAATGGAAATGAGCAGCTGCAAGCCGATCTTTCACAGGCAATAGCTGGATTAGTGATTACGGCCACCCGATTTTACCACTCGTGACATCTTTTTTACCACTCAACGCCAAAGAATTTACCACAGAGTGTCAAGTTGTTTACCAATGAATTAAAAACCCCTACAGAATTACTGAATTGTAGGGGCTTGGCTTCGATCATTTATTTATTTTTGTACTCAAAGTACTCTATGATTATTTTTCTGCTGCCTTCCTATATATCCTGATCAGAATAGCTGTAAGGAAAAGGTTCTTCTCCATAGACCTCCAAGAGTTTCATCTTCAGCTCTTCCGGGAAGGGGTACCAACTTTTGTAACCAGACCAGTAATAGTTCTCCTCCATTTTTCGAAGGCTCTTTTTTGTTAGGACAACCATATCAACCTTCCACGCCTAACCCATGGCGTTCTCGCATTGAAACATCTCCATCTATGAGAATCTGATAGGAGTCATGGATAATACGCTCTAAAATTGCCTCCGCAATCGTTTCATTCCCCAATTTTAAATGCCATCCGCTAGGGTCAATCTGTGAACAGAAGATAGTTGAAGCTGCCTTATGGCGAGCTTCAGTGATTTCAAGTAGAATTGAGGCCTCATCTGTCGTTAATTCGGTCAGTAACCATTCATCTAAGATAAGAAGATCGACATTCGTATATTTCTTAATTAATTTGCGATAGCTCCCATCCGCTGCTAATTTGGCAAGTGACAATTCATCAAGTAACTCCGGTAGACGAATGTATTTAACTGTGTGAAATTGACGGCAGGCAGATATGCCGAATGCACTGGCCAAATAAGACTTCCCGGACCCGGTGGGTCCCTTCAATATGATATTATGGCTGTCGAGAATATAGGCGCCGCTGGCGAGCTTTAAGATTAAGTCTTTATCCAGTTTTCGATCCTCGTGGTATTCTATGTCTTCAATACTAGCACTAGGGTTTAAAAAGGTTGCTGTTTTGATCAAGCGTTGAAGCTTATTGCTTTTACGTCGAGAATGTTCCAGATCGACTAGAATTGAAAAACGGTCTTCAAAACTCATCTTCTGGAAGTCTTTATTTCTTGCCTGTTCCTGGTAGGCTTCTGCCATTCCGCTTAACTTCATTTCGTGTAATTTGGATAGCGTCTGTTCGTTCATCATTTATCTTTACCCCCGTAATATGAAGCTCCACGTGTGAAGCCATAGTTATTCTTGCTGATTTCTGTCTTACGTTTCAATTCCTGCTCGGCATCATTCTTTTTATTGTTCTTGAGGATAGTTTGAATACTTTTGACCGTAGGTCTATTTGTCATGGAAGCGATCATCTTACACGCACGTTCTATTTCATATTTCGTATAGCTACGCTCCGATTTTTTCAATGAGAATATGGATTGTAATCCTTGTTTTTCATTGGTCGATGCATCCAAGATATATCGAACCACTTTCAAGGTGGACGTTCCTATGTTTTCAGCCCACTCAATTGCAGCTTCTGGAGTTTGATCAACGTATAGCTTATGATTATCTGGCATATGGTCGCGAACGGTGGATAACTGACCGTACTTCCCATATAATCGTTTATGAGTAGCGACCCGCATATGATTAAAATAAATCTCAATGAGGCTGTCTGAAAGCCTAACTTCAACATCGCGGTTTATATATTCATATGGAACGGAATAAAACATGCTTTCGACGGATATGTGATAGTCAGGGCGTACCTTAGCCGTTTTCCATACAGATATTTTATATGGCGTGGATGGGAGAGGAGAAAGCGCAAATTTCTCCTCTTCCTCAAATGCCGACAGACGAGACCCTTTTTTGCGGGTAAAGGGGCGTCGATTGAATTCCTCCAACTTCCTCCATACTTCTTCGTTTAACTCATCGATACTAAAGCAGTGCGTATTTCGTAAAGCTGCAATAATCCATGTGGAGATGGCACCAACGGCTCCCTCAACACTAGACTTGTCCTTAGGAGATCGAACCCGGGCAGGCATCACCACAGTATTATAATGGTCTGCCATTTCTCTGTAGGTTGAATTCAAGACCAATTCCTTTGATGTATGTTTAGTCACACTCGCTTTCAGATTGTCCGGCACTATTATCTGCGTAGAGCCTCCAAAATACGCATACGCATTGTTATGGGCGGTTATCCATGAATGCAGATCCATTGATAAGGTTGCCTCTGCGTAAGAGAGTTGGCTACAAGGCAATGTCGCCACGAAAACATATGCTTTTACCTTCTCCCCAGTATCCCTGTCAATGATAAAGGCTGTGGATCCAGCCCAATCGACTTCCATGATTTCTCCCGGTTTTCTGCGAATGCGCAACGTAGCTTTGTACTTATCTGCATATCTACTATAGTGACGCAAAAAACTACGATAAGAGTATGGGATCTTATTTTTCAATCGGCATTCCGCTTCATACTCATGGTGAAGGAGTGAAAGCGTCACATTAGGTTTGGCTAACTCTTCATGGATATAGTCGAAATTTAATGGTTGTCGTCCAGAAGCCTCCAACGTCTTCTCGGGAAAGAGGAATTCCTCAATCCAACGATCCGTCATTTCTTCCTCCAGCGGACAGACCAATCCTTTCTTTTCTGCAATCGCCAGTATCTCTGTCACCTTTTGACGAGAATTGCCCGTGCTTGCGGCAATGCCTCTAAGACTAATTCCCTCATCGTGTAGCTCCAGTATCTTTCGATAATGAATCATAAAAAAATACCTCCGTATAAACAATGTCACACCTGTTGGTGTGCCCATTAATTATACAAAGGTATGTAGTGGTAAACGCGTGACGTTTGCTGGTACATTTGTTGTCATCCGGTGGTAAAAAAGATGGCAGAGGTGGTACATTCCGTTGGCCGTAATCAGATTAGACGGTCAGATACAGCAAACACTCAAAAATAATAGCCACAGCTTCTCTGAGCAAATGTGGCAAGCTGCACAAGAAACCAGACAAGTGAAAGCCAACCTTATGACTTTGGTAGGTGGCGTTGTTTCAGGGAGCGGTGAAGCTGAATTGAAGAAGGTGCCCCTTCGTGACCAAATATCATTGGCTGAAAAAATTGCTTCTGACAAACGATTTTTGGAAATCGCTGAATGGGCTGGGCGTTTCAAACAGATAGCAATCAAAAAACAGAAGTCGAAACACACTACAGGCACCGAGAGAAAAGGTGTGATAACAGGAGATGTTATTGAAAGGTTATTGCCGATGGAACTGGGAATGTACAGACATCCTGCAACCAAAACTGACTTCTTGCGGCGGTTTGCTGAGAAACAAACAATGATGTATGAACGAAGTGGGAAAGATACAATTGGCAAAGGGCCAATCGTTCTCTGCCTTGATCAATCTGGAAGCATGCGTAAACTTGATTCCCAATCTAAAGGATTTGCGCTTGCACTTATATCCATTACGAAGAAACAGAAAAGGGATTTTTGCCTGATCTTGTTTTCAACTCGTACAATCGTTAAAGTCTATGAAAAGGGAAAGATAAATAGTGATGCGATGATTGACTTAGCCCAGAATTTTTTAAGTGGTGGCACTAATTTCAATCTGCCGTTAACCAAAGCAGTTTTAATCATCGAAGATAGTAAATTTAAAAAAGCAGACCTTATCTTTATCACTGACGGGGAGGATAGTCTAAAGGAATCGTTTATTAATTCATTTATTCAGAAGAAGAATGAAGCGGAATTTAATGTACTATCTCTTGTTTTGGGGAGCAACACCGATACAGTTCGGAGGTTTTCAGATGAAATGATTTTACTAACAGATCTAAATGACGAGGTAAGTTTTAAAGCGTTCACTTTGTAGTAAAATTTGAATTCAAATGAGAAGCTGATTCCTTATGGGGTCGGCTTTTTCTGTTTCAAATGATAGGTATTATTGAGTTGCCCAGTGATGCAACGCCCTCTATATTGGAATGGGATTTGACGGTTATCCAAGAAGAGTTGAGTAATGCATATTAGGGTAGGAGCGAGACGCTTATCCAACTTTGAAGGATGGTTTGATAGTTGAAACCAAGGCGTTATTAGAGCAATTGGGATACATTACAAGACTTTGCATCTTGAAGATTCATTAGGTTCTAAACGAATTAGTGTAATAGATATCCTAGCCGTACATTGATTATATTAAAAATCCTTCATTTATAATGTTGATTTATAAGAGCAAAATGCATTTACTATTACATACCTTTGGAATTATCAACTATTAAAACCATAGGTCTTAGAATCATAAGTGCTATACTTGTTATACAAATTGTAATCATGTCTGAATAGTTAGTGTTCCACAAACGACCACTTAATTGAATTAGGGGAGGGGGAGAGCAATGGAGGATTATGATTGGCTAGTGTTGCAGGTTCTTTTCGAACATAAAAACATCACGAAAACGGCTCAGGAATTATTTGTTTCTCAACCATCTATTACAAAGCGACTGCATCGAATCGAAATAGAATTCGGAGTGACTATTGCACGTAGAGGAAGAAGGGGGGTTCATTTTACACCTCAGGGGGAATTTCTTGCAAAATCAGCAAATGATATTCTCTCTAGTATTCAGAATATTAGAGACGGGTTGAAGAGTATGGGCAATCAAACTACTGAGACCTTAAGAATAGGTTTATCCAATTATTCTACGAAATACAAGCTTCCACATATTTTAAAAAAATTTAAAGTGGAAAATCCAAATGTAGAATATCAGGTTATTACTGGCTCAACCCAGGAAATTTATAATTTAGTTTATAATCGAGAAGTACATATTGCATTTGTTCGGGGAAATTATAACTGGCCAGGTCAAAGGCATTTATTATTTGAGGAGCCTATATGTATAGCATCTATAGGGGATATTAACGTGGAAAATCTTCCGGATCTGTCACGAATAGATTATCAAAAGGAAAACAACTTTAAAGCGGTATTGGACAGCTGGTGGACAGAAAACTATTCTAAACCACCTCTTATTGGGATGAAAGTGGACAATGTAGATACTTGTAGGGAAATGCTTATCAATGGTTTGGGATATGCGATAGTCCCAAAACTAATATTAGCTAACGATAAAAATTTGAAAAAAATAAACATTAAGGATAAAGAAGGAAAGACTATTTTAAGAGAAACATGGATGTTTTATTACAATGAGACGCTCGAAAAGAATATAGTTCAAGCATTTGTTAATTTTATCAAAGGATTGGACTTATGATCAAAAATGTAACCTGAATTTTTTGGTTTTATCCGGTATTCGCTAATCCTATTGAGTATTTACTGTGTTGTTTATCCGATGATTTATGATACAGATCATTCAGGATATCGTAAGGTTCTTGCTAAAATACTCTTGTTAAAAATGCAATGTCTAAGAACGATACAAACCACCCGTGAGCTTGTAATGTGACCCCTAAAAATTAGAAACGGTTATTTTATTAGGCAACGGTTTGGGTATGAGTACCATTTGACTCATACCTTTTAATTTTGTCTTAATCCGTCTGTTATTATAGTACTCAATATATCTCTGTAGTTCGTCCACCTTCAAATAGAAGAATTCTGACTTCATAATCCCAAAGAAGTTTTTCATTACGGAATTATCGTAACAGTTCCAGCTGTTTACTATGCTTCGACTGATCCTTCAGTGGGAGGTTGTTTCGTTAGTTTATTCGTCTCTTTTTTCACAGATGGACGCCTTTTTTCTTTGACTGAAGGGAGTCTATTTCGTATGCTACCACCTGTCTATTCCAAGTCCTTACTGTAGAGGGGCTGGAAATATTGAAAGTAGCAGCCGTTTCGACGCCGGATGTTCATGTTCAGTTATGGAGTTTAGTACATCCAGTTTAAATTGTTGCGTGTAAGTTGTATAGGAATTAACGAAAGTATTCACGCAATTGTACTAGACACCCATTCATGCACCATAGCCTTGGTTACTTCAAGGGATTATCTAATTTATATGAGCTTTCTCTCCTAGTTAAGTAAACCGTATCTCCAATTGTTAAATGGTGTTTAACAATTGGGGGCAGTTCAATGTGCAGGGGATTTAGGTATTCCCAAAAGTTATTGTTATCTATACTTAATAGATATTAGTTTATATCTAAAACTTGTCATATAATTAACTTAATGTTATGAATTGCCATAACAATTTATCGCGCCATGAAATTGAGCCTAGGGAAATCTGCCTGTCTCAATGCTTACATGAGGTTAGACGCTACCGTGGCGATGAAGGGTGTGTTGCAGGCACTGTACACGTATAGCCATTCATTAAATGATATTCATTTCAATGTTCTTGGGAATAAAATCATCTAGTTTGGTTGTAGATTTGATTTTGGTTGATTTAAATACCAACGTTGTTCCAGAAGAAGACGAGGAGGTGGTGAAAGCTGAAATTCGCCAATTGGTAGCGCTGATCAATGATTACTAAAAAATTAAGGTGGATTTAAATCAGATTTTGTTGGCGAAAATTTTAACCTGACATCTGGATAATCGTTGCTCATTCGAAGTTTAGGAAGTAATACCAATTCATTGTTCTATCTAGAGATAAATAATGAAAAAAACTGATTTGAAAAAAGATTGCTATGTCTGTTGTTGATTTGTTGTTAGCTGTGTTTCTTTTGCTTTCTAGATGTTAAGGTTCTTCTACCGGTGTCGACGTGGTCATAGTCGTAATACTAATCTGGAGATGGACAAGGATGAAAGCTATATATAATAAATAAAGGAGTTGTAACGAATAATGTCATCCATAAATTTCGAAAAGTTATTGAAAGGCTTTGAGCCTAATTTTACATTTGAACCACCGAAGGCAATACCACCGGAGGAATATCACGGGAGGATTGAGCGTATGCGTCAAGCAGCAGCAGACCAGGGTCACGATGTTCTTATTATACATGCAGGCGGCGCAGGTTTTTTTTCAACGACAAACACGTTTTTAAGATATGCGTGTGATTGGGCTCGCGAGGGGGTGTTGATCATTCCTACGGATAGCAGTAAAGGCCTTCACTTGGTCTCCTTCTTTACCCAAGCGGTACTTATTCCACCGCCTGGTGAACCGGTGGGTATTGAAAAGCTTTGGCAGGTTGGAGCGCTCGGTCAGGAGTTTTCGGGGCGTACGGGTACGTCTGAAGTTCAACTGGTAGAAGCCATCTCTGAGATTTTGGAAGATTTAGTCTATCATTCAGCGAGCATAGGTGTGATTGGAGATCGTTCGTCCACTGAGTGTTGGGAGGGGCTTCGAACAAAGCTGCCTAAGTTAAGAATTGTGGATGAGACTCAAATCATTACCGATATGCAGAAAATCCGGTCGAAAAACGAACAGGATCAGATTCGAGCTTCTGCCCAGCTGATGGACATCGGATTCCAAGCCGCATGTCACGTGACTATGCCTGGCGTTACGGATTTTGAGATTTATGCGGCTGTCACGTTTGCACAGATGGCTCGAGGTGGAGAAAGCGGGGATGGCTATCAAATAGGGATTAATAGATTTGGTACCCACTGTGGAAAGCCGTACGGGCATAAGGTGGTTTCTGGTGATCTTATTAACTTATATATGTCTGCTTTGCCATACCACGGGTACACGGCTCAGACTGCTCGGATGATTGCCGTAGGCGAAATTACTACGAAGCAAGAGGAAACTCTCGAGGTGTGTGCAGAGGCTGTGCGTCGAGCAGAGGCACTCATTCGTCCTGGTGTACGCTTTTGTGACCTTCATAAGGCCGCATTTTCGGTATACTTGGAGCACGGATACCTTGAAGACGATACGACGGCCACGATGCCCTATAATTGGGCTCCTCATGATGATTTATCTGCTAGAATAATTCCAATACAGCATATTCAGAATAGGGATTATGAACGTGACGGACGGAAGCTTAAACACGTTTATCCAGCTGTAACTGGTCCCCATAATCCCAATATGGGCCATTCCGTGGGCATGCCTGGTAATCCTAAGTTCAACATTACGTCCCACAACACAGATATTGCGGAACCTGGAATGGTTTTTGTATTACATGCTCAATGGCTTGATCCGATGGTGTCGGGAGGCAACATAGGAAATTGCTATCTTGTCACAGACGATGGATTCGAGAACCTCAGTTGTCATACCCCACTTGATTCGATTCGGATTAAAGCCTAAGGTACTGATATTTGGACAAGGACGCCATTATCTCGGTTAATTAGCGAGATTGTAACCAGATTGACGTTCTCGCAGGTGACAAAGAGGTCACATATTTCTTTAACTGTTGCAATGCTGTTTATGAACAGATGAAGAATGCTTCTTCTATTGTAATAATTGTATGGACACAAGGAACTTTTGTCGAAATTAATTTCTGAATATTGCCTATTGGTTGTTAACGAAGGATAATCACACATAGTTAAAAAGTGACACCGTGTGTGGCAGGTTTAGAGAAAAACATTCATACGAAAGCCTCGAGATGCAGATTTATGAAGAAGTCGCATTATGTAGGGAAGCATTAGCCCCCTACGATCCATTACCGGAAAATAACTCGAATTTTATTGTAAAGGGTGGTTTGGTTATGATAGAAGAAGCATTTAATACTTTAATGGTATTCGGCTTGCTGTTGATTGCGGGCGTCACCATCCGCGAGTTTGTACCCTTTTTTCAGAAGCTTATGATTCCATCTAGTGTAATTGCTGGATTTTTAGGACTAATCCTAGGTCAACAAGTGCTAGGCTGGATCACCATTCCCGAATCCTTTGGAGTTATTCCTATTTTTGGCATGTTTATTCTAATGACCTGTGTACCTATGGGTATTACTGTTACAGGCAAAAAGGTTGTCCAACATATGGACTTTGCCCTTGGCAACATGACCGTGTATGGATTCCAACTGGTATTCGGTATTATAATCGGAGCTTTACTCATCAATTTTTGGCCGAATCTTCCTGAAGGTTGGGGCTTAATGGCTGTTGCAGCATTCTTCGGTGCTCATGGAAACGTTCCTATTGTTTCTAGTGTCATCGATCCTACTGGAGAACTAGGTGCGCAGAGTATCGGGATGGTGATGGCTACATTAGGTGTACTGATAGCCATAATTCCGGGTATCATTGCGGCGAACTACGGTATTCGTCGGGGATGGGGTACTTTTACTAAAAATGTTGAGAAGAAAGATAAGAGCTTCTTTCGGGGCACTCTCCCAGAAAAGGATCGCGAAGCTATAGGTAGACTGACTGTCAACCCGAGCAACGTGACGACCCTCGCTTTCCAACTTGGCATTCTTGCTGTCAGTTTTAAATTTGGTGAGCAAATTTTCAAAGGTCTCGCTATGGTGATCCCATTCTTTGGTAATATTTCTCCTATGCTTTACGGTATTGTCGGCTCACTTATTTTGTGGCCTGTCATGCAAAAGGTGAAGCTTGGGGGATATGTTGATAAGCGGACCGTCAATGAAATAAGTAACTTCTCCCTAGAAGTGATTATTCTAACAGCCTGTGCTTCCATTCAGTTAAGCATTATTAGTGAATTCTTCGCCCCTCTGTTAGTGTTAACTATTATTATGTGTTCAATGACTTTCCTGTTCACCTATTTCTGGTACAAGAAAATTAACAATCCGGAATGGTTTGAAAAATCTTTGATGAACTACGGTATGGCAACTGGTTCCAACCCTCAAGGCTTTGCTTTAGTTCGTATCGTTGATCCTAACAACAAATCTAGCATTTACGAAGCTCTGGGTGTCTATAATGCCGTCTTTTTCTGGAATTTCCTCCTCCTACCTTTGGCGGCGTCTTTGATACTCTCAAATACGATTCCTATATATATCATTGGCCTCACTCTTATGATTGTTCCACCGGTTTTAGCATTTATTCTCTTCTTCAGGAAGAAAAAGGCTGAAGGCAAGGCCGAAATAAGTGCTTAGTAGTGCTTTGATAAAGCGAATCTGGATACAACCTATCTGTATCATGTCAAGTCATTCCGATAAAGAATAACCGGTAAATGGAAGGAGTATTACTTCATAGACTTTCTACCAGTAATTTTAATTAAGATTGTTCATCCCCAAGATATTCATAAGCAGGTTTTTCTAATCAAAGATCAAGACCGAATGAAAAATCGCATTTTGCAAGCTAAATCCAACATGAGGTACTTAACAGGGGACAGTTAAAAGAAAATAAAGTTTATTAAACAATCGGGCGCGATTGTAGAAGATCAGAAGCTTAATCCCTCGCTAATACATGGAGGGGTTAGGCTTTTTTTATACTTCAGAACCATGGTCTATGTCAGTGATAAGCGCTGCATACGGGAAACATCAATACAATTATTAAAAAAGTAAGGGTAAAGGTTGTACATACTTGATGCGAAGATCTCTGCGTTTTAGCGGTGTATAGGAAATGAAAAAGAAAAAGGGTTAATATATACCTATATCGGCAAATGTGAAATAAGCATTATTATTTCACAATTGTTTTCCCAGATGGTCTTACGATTTGAATTTATACCAGAATGAAATTGTCGAAAGGGGACACATTCATGAAAAAGTTAAAGACTGTAGATCAAGCAAAGAGAAGAATTGAGGCATTGCAAGAGTTTATTGATTTGGCCGAATAAAACCTAGCCAAAAACAATCGAAGAGCAAATTATCAAATATTGTGCGTGCGTAGGAAGCACTGAGAAGGTCACGAATAAATTAAATGAATTAGGTTACACGAAAAAGGGGCAACGATTCTTAGTAGAACATTTCAGAAATAATAAAGAGCAAACCGATCAATGAATTACATATATTTATTTGATCGCTATTTCTTAAAAAAACAAGAAATACTTGGCGAAAAGTAAAGTCTCTATACAATTGGTGAAAATAACGGGTTATTTCAATAACAATCTAAAAGGCTGCATCGTATTAGATGATTTTTGCTACTCTAGGTTTGTTCATATAAAATAGAAGTAATACAAAAGCTCTTATGGGGTGTTTACATTGGCTGAGATAATTCCTTTCAAGACAAAGCAACAGTTGGAAACAGAGAAGGCGAGAAAAGCTATCAGTGATTGGGAAGTTTATTTAAAATGGGAAGAGGCTAACTGGCATAATATAATAAATAAAGATGAAGACAAGGTCGATTTATCAAAGGAAGAGGTCGCCTGGCTAAATGACTGGTTGCAGAGGAACGATGAGTAGTTGATACGATTTAGATATTAAATACGCAGAGAAATTCTGAATGATTTATTTTAACGCAACACAAATACAACACAAGATATTTAAAAATGCCGTAACAGCAACGTATTTTGGCAGATATACACGTCTGCCTGGGTCGTAGCTATATGCGGTCTAAACCGCATTATATCAAGCCTTCTAGCGAAGTTTTTAGAGCGGTCAAATTGCGAATTACAGACGCCTTCTAACTACTTTCGTTAGGAGGTTTATTTGTGTTGAAGAACCGAGAAAAGGTTTAGTGGTAGATACGGATTTAACCGGATAAGCCCACGTTAGCCAGCCCGACCGGGACACCGTTCTTAAGCGGTAGGAGGTTAATCTGACAAATAAGTAATACCACAATAAGGGGGGGTGCGGACATTCGTAAGGTGCCTACGCCAGTGCAGATACAAAGCAATATTCGCAGTAAGGTCACTGACTACACCCAAAAACCCGAATGGGTAGACTACTCAGGTGTCCATGACGGCAGGGCAATTGTGTTTGATACCAAGGAAACATCAAACCGGACGAACTTCCCGCTCAATAACATTTCAGAGCATCAATACGAATTACTCTAGTAATGGCACAACAAAGGCGCACACGCATTCCTGCTTGTCTATTTCACTAAATTGGGTGAAATATACCTCTTAGCATTCAAAATACTTAAGACGTATTGGGAGGATGCTAAAAAGGGCGGAAGGAAGTCGATACCCCATCAAACGTTTGTAATGGAGTGCGATCGTGTTAAAAGTGATAAGGGGTATGTTCTGCATTATCTCTAGCATGTGGGGTAATGAAGTGGGGCTAGTGGAAGTCATGAGTAATTATAAACAATACAGTGCGATAACGAGGCGTTTGTTTATTATTACTTTTCGCCAAGCTTAATCCAATTCCTGATGGAAAAGGACAAGCTTTCTTACTTGTTAGTGAAGCTGGAGAAAGTAATTACCTTTTTGTAAAAAAACGTTCAACAAGCAGATAGATTAAATCGCAAATTGTGTTACAAAGCTCCTCATTCATTTTATCACCTCCTATGAGCGACGCGATTAGTGTATCTACTTTGAAATTTAATATTCAGTGGACAAAAACTGATAAGGAGTTGAATGGCTTATGGAGCTAACAAAAGAACAGTTTGAGACAATTCGAAAGACATTGTTTCAACAACAAGACAAACTTTGCAAAGAGGGAGAGCCAACGTTTCACGAAGCGTTAGGGTTCGAATATGGAATGATGTTTATGGCTAAGGCCATACATTTAGATTGGAAAGAAATTAGCAAACGTTAGTCATCAGTACGACCATAATGCGCAGCAAGGAGGGCACCATGAACAAACCAATCCAGGAAATTGCAAAAATAGCTCACAAACTGCCGATCGAGGCAATTCAGGACATTAACCAAAGAATCGGTGACTGGATCGCATCCGGCGGGAAAGAGGACGATTCGTATATTCATCAGCAACTGAGATATGCGAAGAGATTTGTGAAGGGTGAAGAGACACGGCAAGCGCTGTTAAGCATGAGGCGTTTCGATTGTTATTCGACGAAGTAGAAGTGAAGTGGAAATGGACAGAAAGTGAGCTTATCAAGTTCCGGAAGATGTGGAAAGACGGTGCAAGCATTCAGCAAATCGGAAAGGAATTAAAAATCAATAAACGGTCGATCGGTCTGTTGGTGATTGATCAAGCGGAGCAGGGCGAGATTAAACCGCGGCCTGGTGGATGTTTGGGAAATAAAAAAAAACAGGATCTCTCCCTTCTCTTACTTAAAGTAATGATGAAATCCTACATCCATTGGGACAAACCAAATATAGATACCGAGTAAGGCTACTAGCCCTGCAAAAAATTTAAAGAGTTCTTGAGAGAGCAATCTTGAAAAAATGAGGGCATATAAAAACATTACGGCAGTCAAGGTTACAATTAAAACGATTAGCGGGCCAACAATCGGTATCCAATCAACTTCTACTTCATCAAACATATTTTTGAATCTCCATTTCAATCATTTATGAAAAAAGACCAGGAGTGTCCCTCCTGATCCAGCCAACTACATTATAGCATGGAGGGACCTTCTATGAAACTACCGGAATTACAAATAGACTGTGAAGGAATGCTGATTATTGATATAATGGAACTACCTATTAGCTGTGTTGTGGTAATTTCGGAGGGCAAGGCAAAGGTGAGTATAAGTTTGTGACGTATCAGGGGAAGGTTAAGCGGATGCGTAGGGAAGAGGGGGAGGAGTTTTGAAATATTTCCATCAGGCATTTTTATATGTGGTGGAATTAGTTATAGCTGTTACTCTGTTGTTTTGCATCGGTAATATTGTAGCGCAAAATCAAATATTTTCATGGATCGATAACATAGTTAGTTATGATTTCTTGGAAAAAGCGCTGTTGTTATACAGCATTTACCAAATAGCTATATTTGTGTTCTTATCTATTTATGATTCAGCGAGAAAAGATGCAACCCTTAACAAGATTAAGATAATTAAATTAGGCATCGTTAGAAGTGAATTTAACAGACCATTTGAAGAATTGCATGTGTTCCACAATGAATACACAAACAATAATTCGATTTTAATAGATAGAAGTGACAAATCTGATGTAGAAGAAATATATAGTATGTATCAACGCTTTATCGAAGGAGTTATAGATAAAGGACAATATGACTTCTATTTGAAAAACAAATTAATATTACTCGAAGATAAATATGAATATTTTGATTTGTCTTGGAGATTGTCATTGATTTTAAGAAAATACAAATAATAAATCCCCTGTCCGATCATGGGAAGAAGGGGGAGAGTTTTTGGAAAAGTCAGTTAAAATATATGATACAAATGAAGTCTATAAATTAACAGATCTAATAATTCTTTTTATCGGTATATCTATTATATTACTGGGTCTGTTGAGTCTCTATGTTTCTATACCCGATGAGTATATTGCAGGGGCTACAATTGGTGATATGTTTTTTGTTTTAGCGGATATAGTTGTCCTGAATGATGTCATAAAAACTAGAGATTTGGTATTCCACGTTCTTTCCTTATTTATTGGAGTCATATCTTTTTTAGGATTGCCAGTCTTTCTAATTGTTTTTCCTGCCGTAAAGGAAGTTCCTTAGAAATCTCAAGTTTCGCTACTTTTTTAGCACTTGGTTGTGTTCCTATGGCATTAAGTTTTAAAGCGGTTTTAAAAATAGACAAGAAACAAAAGAGATTAGAAAAGGAAGTTAAAGACTTGAAAGAGGAAATGGAAAAACTTGAAAATGATTGATTCGTTCAGTAATTTGTAAAAAACGTTATAAATTTGTCCCCTTGGCCAACCAGAGGACAGCATTTAATTACAGCATTTAGTTGTGTCATTTGAGTAGGGATTTATGTTTATGAAATTGAGGGATGGACTTTGACGGACAGTAAGTTAGAAAATAGGATTCTTTATATCATACTATTTATCTTATTATCTTTGATTTTAGTAATGATTTTTATAATGCCTATAAGTTTATTAAAAATTGAGCTTGATCAAGAATCTCTAAACTCTTTTGCGACTTTTTTTGGATCGTTATTAGGTGCTTTTATAACGGGTGCAACTGCTATTGGTGTAATGGTATATCAAGCAAATGAGAATAAAAAAGAAAAGTACTACAGAAATTATGGTAGTAATAAATATGTAGCGGTTAAATTGCTTAATTACCCGGAACTAATGAAAATAACTGTTTCAATATTAAACATGTTAAAAAATCCTCCTTCCCCCGGCTTGCTTGGCTGGGAACAGAATTTAATTAGCAAAATACCAGTAAAACAGTTTTCAAAAATACTGACAACTTTGAGAGAAGAAAGAGATAAGATTCCCTACGAATTTGTAGCAAGGTATTATACATTAGTAAATCAGTTAGAATATCTGATTGACTCATTAGAGGATTTGAAACAGGATTATAGTAACGGAAAGATAGAAAGTGTATTGAAGCAGTTAGAATTAGGAGAAGATATATCTAAAAGGTTTAGAGATAATTTGTTAGAGTTCATTCTGCAAATAGAAAAAAGGTATGACATTAAAGATTACTATTAATGCTTATATCAGTCCCCCTGGCCAACCAGAGGACAACACTTGATTGCGGCATTTAGCTGCGTCATTTGTTGTCCTCTTTTATATTTCACAAAAGGGAGTGAGATAATGAGGACATTGCAAGATCAGTTGATTAAAAAAGGGCTCTCTCGACCACGTAAAGGCGAGCAAGACCCGAAGAATACTAGGAAAAGGGTACGGCAGTCGGAGCAACTCACATCGAGGGATTGGGCTGAATTGATGGGCGTTCACCGTCCAACGTACGGACAGAATAAGGGTGGAGCTTTTAGACAGAGATAGGAGGGGCTTAAATATTGAATTGGGCGAATCAATTGATACAGGAGTATTCGTTGGGCAGGTAGAACTTACGAAACATCTGATCGATTGGATAGAAAAAACCTTTCGATAGGCACGATCTAGACACATTAATAGCATGATCGAAAGTATGGCTTTTTTTATCGAATGGATGGCAACCGGACGTCAACCAGGAACATATCTTGGTGCTGAAAATAGGGCTGTTTATCAAAAGCAGTACAACGCAAGTATTGACATCATTCCGGACATAACCGAGCTGTTGGAAGAGGGCCACAAGCATCTTTACATTAGCAAAGAAGAGCGGGATGATGTTGGCTGACATCTTCGCATCCAAGTCTCATCTTGTACGACAATGCTATGTCTTGCATGAGGGGCAGGGATTGATTGTGGGGAAGATTGCGGATGAGCTAGGCTTGAAGAAAAGGACTGTGTAGCAGTACATCGAGAGGGCGAGAGAGAAAGTAAAAGAAAGAGTAGAAGAGAAAGCTTCATGACGTACGGTTGATGAAGTATATTTAAGTAGAGGGGGAGAATAATAGAGGGGGTCCGTCCGAGTGACCATACCCCTTCCATAGCCCCGATACATACGAACGTTGTTTTAGGGTTTTCCAACTGATATATTGTAAGTGGAGGTGGAAAATTTGGATATTATCAATAAGTTTGAATTACTGAAAGAGGGCAAGATGGGAAAGCATCCGTACGAACCATTAGTTTTCAGTGGTGGGAAAATAGGCATCAAACAAGACGGTGGTAAGTTATATATCAGCGTTGATGAAAACACTTCAGTAATCAGTGGTCTTTCACTCAAAGAAACCATGAAAGCGTTTAAAATCGGGTATTTAGAAGATATTACTACAGGTACTGTTTCTAAATACAAAATAACGGTAGACGGTTCAATAGCATACGTCGATCGAGATGGCTTATATACACTTGATAAAGTGATGGATGAAAACACATTTGTATTTAGTTTATCAGATTAATAACAGACGATTAGCGAGATTCAAGAAGAACGCTTCTTTGGAGGCGTTTTTTCTATGCCTAAAAATTCATTTAGGGTCTACCAGATGGGAGTGTGTTCGATTAATTTAACTGCATAATACACATAAGGGATTTTTGCAGAAATAAAAGGGTTTATGAGCTTCCATGACGTATATTGTCAGTAGGAGGTGGTTTAAACATGAGAACAGTTTTTCTGCATTTACATGACGAAGGACAAGCTAATTGGAATAACGTCCATTTTGATTTTGAGCGTGTTCCTGTGGTAGGTGAATATGTAACTATTAAATCAGATGGCGACTGGTATAAAGTTGAAATGGTAGTTCACACTCCATTTTCGAAAGGCATGTGTGCTGAAATTTACGCAGTAAAAGTAAATCAGCAGAAAGAAATTAAGAATAACGTGAAATCAGCCAAAAGTGGAGTTAGTTTTCAATAGGAATCATTAGAGCAATTTTTGGGGTACTAAATACGTATTATTACAGCCCGGCCGGACAGGTCTGGAAGAAAGCGTCGAGCGAACTACCACAAAATTTTCGTATTTTGTAACAGCTACAGCAACATGCTAACATTGGAAGGGCGCTCAAAGCTCCTATCTTGTTGTTTTAGACCGACAATGCGTTCCATCTCTGGTAATGGATGCGACCTTCTTAGCAAACACAGGAGATACAGTGATAGACGTTTGATCATGAAGTCGCTTTCTTAACCAGTAGCCTCTCATTCAAAATGTAACCTTTTTTATTTGTCCCTATATATTAGACCAACATCATATTCTCCATTCAAAATTTTCGCTCACCAAATTGTAAGTTGAGTGCACAATTAATGCCTCAAAACTAAAAACGTAAAATCATTTTACACAAATTTTACACATCAGCAAGTATGAATGCTGTCAAATCAATGTTTGTATGGGTTAATAGAAGTCTGCCTGGGACGTTTTAGTTTTAAACTGAACACGGTTAGAAATAAGAAGATGGCCGAAAATGCTGATTTAACAGCGTTTGCGGCCATTCGTTATTTATCGAGTATACGTTCGAAGTGTCCGATTCAACAGTAGACAAATACCTCTAATAGCACCTGTATAGTAAGAAGATATTTCTATGAATATGGTTTGCATTATGAATAAGAAAGCAATGGCACTGTCTGTCTGAGCATCCGGAAGTTAAGGGATGGCCAACTAGAGGATAATAATGTCCCATCGGAAGTCGAAGAACATAAAACATCCGTGGATATTCCCCAATATTCACGGAGTGGACTAAAACAAACCATACATATAAAGGGAATCAAAACCTTCCCTTATAAATAGAAAAAGAGACCACTACACCCGTTGGACACCCACTGGTCGGCGGTCTCTTTCATTTGTGTGCAGATTTGAGCAAGGGCTATACTTGAATTTCCTTCCGTTTACTGGATGGGGGAATCCGTAATTCTTCACGGTACTTAGTTATTGTCCGTCTTGAGATGGAAATTCCTTGTTCCGTATTAAAGTATTCCGCAATTTTCTGATCGGAATACGGTTTGAATTTATTCTCTGAGGCGATGAACTCCTCTAAAAGTTTCTTTACTTTTGTCTGGGAAATGCTGTCGCCATCCGATGTTTCCAGTTTAGAAGTGAAAAGAGTACGTAGCTCATACGTGCCATGAGGTGTTTGGATCACTTTATTGGCAGTCGCACGGCTCACAGTCGATTCATGCATTTCAATTTCCTCTGCCACTTCTTTCAATGTCAGAGGCTTTAATAAGGATAAGCCTCTCTCAAAGAAACTTTTCTGTTTATCCAACAGGACCGATACGATTTTAATAATCGTATTGCGCCGTTGTTCGATACTCGTTAACAACCATTGATAGTTTTTATAGTGTGTCTGCATATATTTTGATACATCATCTTTTGCATGTAAGTATTTTGAATAATCCTTATTCAGCTGGATAGCTGGCAAATAGCCGTCATTCAACTGAAAAACAAAAATATCATCTTTCCATTCAACAATAATATCCGGTGACAAGAACTCCGTTGAGTAATCACAAGTGAATGAACAAGGTCGCGGATTAAGCGAGAGGATGAAGTCATGCAGCTCTTTCACTTCAACCATCGAAATCTTCATCTTGGATGCAATATCATTCCATTTCCGATCGGCTACCAAGTCTAAATGATGTTGTACCAGTTCTGCAGCCATTACATTTTCTGGATAAAGATAAGAAATCTGCAAAAGGAGACATTCCCTTAGGCTCCGTGCACCGATACCGATCGGCCCCAACTGTTGAAGAAGATGAATGCCACTTTCAATCTGCTCTTCATTGAATTCCGATGGGCTTTCTGTATCGGTGAACCAGTCAGGCAAATAGCCGTTTTCATCAAGGTTATAGATGAGGTAACGTATCAATTTTTGTGTAAACCCGTCCTTATGCATGAACTTGGCATGCTCGTACAATTCATCCCGCATATTTTTACCTTTGCTGTGAATCGCTTCTATCGGCATCTGTGAGGTGCGGGAAAATGAAGAGCGTTGGTTGACGCTTTCCTCATATCCATTGTGATTCTCTTTTTCCTTCAGTTCGATGAGTGGATTTTCCAATTCCTGTTGCCTAATATATTGTTCAAGCTCATGGGTTGTATATTGTAATAATTCAATGGCTTGCCTTAGTTCCATAGTCATCAGTAGACTAAGCTCTTGTCGCTGCTGGATAACAAGCTCCATGAGTACTGCCCCTCCTTATGAATGCTACTAAATGAAAACGTTTGCAATTATGTGAGTATTATTATAACACAAATTAAGGGGAACATCGATGTGAAATATGAATGTTCAGATAAGAGGAAGCCATATAAAAAACCTTGCATGCAAGGGGAGGGAGGTAGTAAAATCGCTCACCATCCTTTCCATTCAAGTGCATTAAAGAATCTGAAATTGTTTTAGGAAGGAAGTCAATACTTCCACATTCCTGTCCTCATTGATGTATCCTTTACAAATGAAAAGGCCGCTCTTTGTCAATGTTTGACAAGGGGCAGTCTTTCTTTTTTGTCACTGTATGTAAATCACTCGTTTGAACAAAATTCGCGAATTAACCTAGAGGCTTTCGATTGGCTGATAGCTAAATCGCTTGCAACGCCTCGAGTCGACCCATGTTTTGCATATGATCTTTTAATTAATGTTCGAGTAACTTCGGTGATTGCATTGTCGAGTGAATTAGGATGCATAAGTTCGGGAACTTCCTTCACTTCTTCTGTAATTACTTGCGGTAAATCGGTTACCTCAATGATCGAGTCACTCGTAATTACTAGGCGTTCCATTAAATTTTCCAACTGACGGACATTACCAGGCCAAGAATAATGGAAAAGTACTTGTAAACAATGTTCGGAAATCGCTTTGTTTACGTTGTATTTGCTATTGAATTTATTTAAAAATCGATACGTCAAAGGAATAATATCGTCCTTTCTCTCAGCTAAAGTCGGCATGTGAATATCAATCACATTTAGACGATAATATAAGTCCTCCCGGAATGTTTTATTTCGAATCATTTCCTCCAAATCTTGATTGGTTGCGGCAATAATACGGATATCAACCGTTTTACTAGTATTGCTCCCAATAGGTATAAATTGCTTGTCTTGTATAACTTGCAAAACTTTCGCTTGTAACGGCAACGCCAATTCTCCGATTTCATCCAAAAAGATAGTCCCAGTATCTGCCGTCTCAAATAGACCTGTTTTTCCACCTTTATTGGCCCCTGTAAAGGATCCGCTCGTATAACCAAATAATTCGGATTCCAACAGTTCTGCAGGAATTGCTGCACAGTTTACATTTAAAAAGGGTCCTTTTTTTCGATTACTAATACTGTGTAAATGATGGGCAATGACCCCTTTTCCTGTACCTGATTCTCCGTGAATTAAAACGGTGGAGTCGGTCGGAGCAATTTTCTCGCAAAATTGTAAGACTTTCCTGAATTTTTCATCGTTTGCAATGATAATATTGTGCAGCTCGTGATTTTGGGCTTCTTCGATTTGTTGTTTATTCATTGTAATCATTTGGTTAAAAACTTGGATTTCGGTAGACGTAATGACAATATAATCAATGTCTTGAGCCTCATTGAGAATTGGAAATGCTCTCGTTAATAGCTCTGCGCCAATATAGGTTTGCTGTCGTATAGAAACGGGCTCTTTCTTTTCAAAAACCTCTGGAAGGACGGAAGGTGCCCAATAGCCTTGATCCAAAAATTCATTATTTAACTTCCCAAGGACATCATCTTTTTTTAGACCATAGTGCTTTTCGCAATTTTTATTTACATAGACAATACGCGTATCGCGATCGACTACATAAATTTCATCAGAGGAATAATCCAATATTTTTAAAAAGGACTCTAATGTCAAATCGCTATTTTTTAACTTTTCATTCTCTGGCATGAAACCACCCCTTTAAGGTTAGTTGAGTCATTTTTGGGAAAACACGTTTTTTTGGTGAGTCAATTTTGAATCGATTATAGCATGTTTTTTAATGAAATAGGAGATTGAGATAGAATTTTACGACTTTTTGAAACTTGGCATGCAAGTTGCATAACTATTAACAACGTGATGAAGATATGCATTTAGTAAGATCACGTCATCAAGAGCAATCGGTTTTAAAACCAAAGCAAACAAGGAGGCAAAGTTATGGATCATTCTGAAGTTATGGATATAACAATAATTGGTGGTGGACCAGTAGGATTATTTACTGCTTTTTACGCAGGATTGCGTCAAACATCGGTAAAAATTATTGAGAGCTTACCCCAATTAGGTGGGCAATTATCCGCACTTTATCCGGAAAAATATATTTACGATATTGCCGGTTTCCCAAAGGTCGGGGCTCAACAGCTTGTGGATCAACTCATCGAGCAAATGAATCAATTCGAAACGACAATTTGTCTCGGAGAGTCTGTTGAAGAAGTTGAAAAAGGTGAAGACGGTATTTTTAAATTAACGACAAACGAAGGTGTTCATTATACGCGAACGATTATTATTACAGCGGGGAATGGGGCTTTCCAAGCGAGGAAAATGAATATTATTGGAGAAGACAAATTCCAAAATACGAACCTTCATTACTTCGTAAACAATATGAACCAATTTAAAGATAAAAAAGTCGTGCTATTTGGCGGTGGCGATTCAGCGGTCGACTGGGCATTAATGTTAGAACCGATTGCCGAAAAAGTGACACTCGTCCATCGACGGGACAAATTCCGTGCTCATGAGCATAGTGTTGAGCTTTTACAGCAATCGAAAGTCGACATTGTCACTCCGTACGTTCCGGTCGAGCTCGAAGGTGATGAGAAAATTGAAAGGGTTATCATTCAAGAAACGAAAAATGGTGAACAACTGGAACTTGAAGTAGATGATGTTCTTGTGAACTACGGTTTCGTTTCATCATTAGGACCGATTAAAACATGGGACTTGGAAATTGATAAGAACTCGATTGTTGTGAATTCAAAAATGGAAACAAATATCGAAGGCATTTATGCGGCAGGAGATATTTGCACCTATGACGGAAAGGTAAAACTTATTGCAAGCGGGTTTGGTGAAGCGCCGGTTGCTGTCAGCAATGCAAAAGTCTATATTGATCCGACTGCAAAAGTACAACCACTTCATAGTACATCCGTTATGGGAGAGCAAGAAACGAATAAGAAAAAAGATCGGGTAAGTGTCTAGATTTAGTTTTAAGGAGGATTTCTAATGGCGACATACACAATGGTAGATCGTAGTACTTGTATTGCTTGTGGTGCCTGCAATCCCAATGCTCCAGATCTGTTTGATTATACAGAGGATGGACTGTCTTATGCATTATTGGATGGCAATGAGGGCACTACGGAGGTACCTGATGATTTAATTGAGGATTTGGAAGATGCGATCGATGGTTGTCCAACAGACTCAATTAAAATGGCTGACACTCCATTTAATTGTCAAAAAGTTGAAGCGAGTTAGTACAAAAAAACAACGGTATAAATACTAAATGAGAGTAAGGGGAGACGGAAAAATGGCTTACAACAAAGTGCAAAATGCGACAAACAGAACGTTTGAAAGAACAATGACATATGACATGTACACAGATCCAAAAGTATTAGAAAAAGAAAGAGAGCTCATTTTTGACAAGACGTGGCATCTTGTCGGTCATGTAAGCCAAGTAGAAAAAGCAGGGCAGTTTTTTACAGCTGAAGTGATGGACGAGCCAATTATCATCATGCGTGGGACAGACGAAGTGTTGCGTGCATTTTATAATGTTTGTCCACACCGTGCAACAAAGCTTGAAAAGAATGAATTTGGTAAAAAGAAAATTTTGCAATGTATGTATCATGGCTGGACATTTAAAACAGATGGTAAGTTGAACAAAGCACCAAACTTCCGTGGAGAAGAAGAAGCGTGTGTCAAGGATGCTTGCTTGCGATCTGTCAGAATGGAAGTACTTGAGTCTTTAATTTTCGTTAACTTGGATGATGATGCCAAGCCGCTAAGTGAGTCTTATGGAGATTTCTTTGACCGCTTAAGTAAGTTCGAATTTTTAAGTGATTTAAAACGTACTCACCGTAAGACACGTATTTTTAAATCAAACTGGAAAGCTTTTATCGATAACTACCTAGAGTGTGATCACTGTCATGTTGCACACCCAAGCTTTGTCGATACATTGGATATGGATGATTATCAAATTATTACATGTGAGAACTATTCCTTCCAGGGATCTATTGTGAAGCCAGACAAACAATACGGTGAAGTCGATCTAAATGATGCGGAAATGCAAGGCGGTTCGTTCTTCTGGCTATGGCCGAACCTCATGTTAACGTTCTATCCTGGACCAGGGAATATGGCATCGATCGAAATGATTCCAATCGATCACGAAACGACAATGGCTGTGTACACGTATTATTTCCGTGAAGATAGCTTGGATAAGATTTCCCAAGAAGAAAAAGATCTAATGACATTTGCTGAACAAGTTCGTTCAGAGGATATTGAGCTTGTTGAACTGGAGCAAATTGGTTTCCGCTCTCGTGCATTTAACAGAGGACGTTTCTCTCAATCGGAACAAGCAATTGTACAATTCCACGAAATGGTATTGGAGGCCCTCGATGAATAAGATACTCGATCGAACAGCGAAAAAATATTTATTGATTAATGGTGAAAAAGTGGAGACGGCAAATTACGCTCCACTTTACTCCCCGTATTCACGTGAACAAATCGCTGCTATTGCAGTGGCGGATGAAAATTTAGTAAAACAGGCCATTACAGCTGCATATGAAGCAAAAGATATCATTGGCGAAATGCCTGCGTATCAACGAGCGCAAATTTTAGAAAATGTTGTAAAAATCTTAACGGATAGAGCCGAAGAAGCTGCAACCATCATTTCCACGGAATCGGCAAAACCAATCGTATTTGCACGAGCAGAAGTGGCAAGAACAATTGAGACGTACAAGTTTTCCGCAGAGGAAGCGAAACGAATTCACGGCGAAACGATTCCATTCGATGCGGCAAGCGGTGGTGTGGGACGAATCGGTTATACGATCAAAGAGCCGATCGGTGTCATTGGAGCAATTACGCCGTTCAACTTTCCGTTGAATTTAGTTGCACATAAAGTTGGACCTGCGATTGCAGCGGGAAATTCAATTGTATTGAAACCAGCTTCACAAACGCCACTTTCGGCTCTATTCATTGCAGAAGTGTTCGAGGAAGCTGGATTACCAGCAGGGGTTCTAAACGTTGTAACAGGTCCTGGCGGTGTTGTCGGGGAAGCGATTGTAGAAGATGACCGTGTGAAAATGGTGACATTTACAGGGAGTCCACGCGTCGGCATCGGCATTAGCAATAAAGCGGGCTTGAAAAAAACGACATTGGAGCTCGGTTCAAATTCCGCTTTAATTATCGACAAGGACGTTGAAATCGACGAAATCATTGACCGTTGTGTTATGGGTGCGTTTTCGAACCAAGGGCAAGTATGTATCTCTCTACAACGCGTATACGTTCACGAAGACCGATACGAGGAGTTTGTCGAGAAGTTTGCAACTGCAACTAAACAATTGAAAATGGGTGATCCGCTCGACTCGGAAACGTATATATCTTCGTTAATTACACCTGGTGAACTGGAACGTACACTCGGTTGGATTGAAGAGACGAAACAGAGTAATGCAACAATTCTTGCAGGTGGGGGAGCGCAGGATGGTATACTTGAACCGACGATCATCACAGATGCGGATTCATGCTTAAAAGTATCATGCCAAGAAGCTTTTGCGCCGATTGTTGTTGTGAACAAAGTAGCTTCTGTTGAAGAAGCGGTGGTGCTTGTGAATGACTCCCAATTCGGTTTACAAGCGGGCATCTATACAAATAATGTGAAACATGCATTATACGCCGCTAAAAAGCTGGAAGTCGGTGGTGTGATGATCAATGACGTACCAACGTATCGAGTTGACCAAATGCCATATGGTGGATTGAAAGAAAGTGGGACAGGTCGAGAAGGGATTAAGTATGCTGTTGAAGAGATGACAGAGTTAAAACTCATCGTTTGGAATCAAGGATAAGGGTGAAAAACGTGAAAAGAATATATAAAATTGCTGTAATTGCGGGGGATGGCATAGGTCCTGAGGTAATTGATCAGGGAATTAAAGTACTCCACAAAGTAGCAGAACTAGACGGTAGTTTCGAGTTTAACTTTACACATTTTCCATGGGGTTGCGAATATTACGCCGAGCATGGTCGAATGATGGAGGAAGACGGGATTGAACAATTAAAACAATTTGATGCAATCTACTTGGGTGCTGTTGGTTTTCCAGGTGTTCCCGATCATATCTCCTTATGGGATTTATTATTGATCATCCGTAAGAGTTTTGATCAATACGTGAATATTCGTCCGGTGAAGCTATTGAAAGGTGCACATTGCCCATTAACAGATGTAAATCGTGAGGATATTGACATGTTGTTTATCCGTGAAAATACCGAAGGGGAATATTCTGGCGCTGGTGACTGGTTATTCAAAGGCCAAGAAAATGAAGTTGTGTTGCAAAATGGTGTCTTTTCACGTAAAGGGACGGAGCGAATTATTCGTTACGCATTTGAAACGGCGAAAAAACAAGGACGCAGCTTAACAAGCATTAGTAAAGCAAACGCTTTAAACTATTCAATGGTTTTCTGGGATCAGGTTTTTGAAGAAGTGAGCGCGGAATATCCAGAAGTGGAAACGGCCTCTTATCTCGTGGATGCGGCAGCGATGCTTATGATTACAGATCCAAAACGATTTGAAGTCGTCGTTACATCGAATTTATTCGGTGATATTTTGACGGATATTGGGGCTGCTTTGGCAGGTGGTATTGGCCTTGCGGCGGGTGCGAATGTGAATCCGGAGCGTGAGTTCCCGTCCATGTTTGAGCCAGTTCATGGTTCTGCACCGGACATAGCCGGAAAGGGTATTGGAAATCCATTAGCTTCTATTTGGTCCGCTAGTCAAATGCTAGACCACTTTGGACACGAGAATTATGGCAGATTAGTTGTAGACGCAATTGAAGAATTGCTAATTGAGAACACGACATTAACACCAGATATGAAAGGAACGGCCTCTACCTCTGAAGTCGGAGATCGTTTGGTCGGCATAATTGCAGAAATAATGCCTGCTACTGTATAAGTAACTATCCTATCGGTGTGATTTTTCGCGCCGATAGTATAGTTGTAAATTTTTAAATTGATGCATGATTCGGTTAACTAGAAGAGAGAGATCAACTAGGAGTGAATGCATGAGAGGGAATACGATTGACAAACAGATTTTGAGTATCGCATTGGCATTGGTGGCACTATTAACGGTTCCGATTTTGATAAATCCAAAAAAAGGAACTGCTTTTTTAAACACAATTTTGAATACGATTACAATCAATTTTGGACCCTTATATTTATGGGCCTGTTTGGGCATATTCGGTTTTTTACTTTGGATTGCATTCGGTAAATATGGAAAAGTAAAGTTAGGTAGTGGCAAGCCCGAGTTTTCTACGTTTAGCTGGCTAGCACTGATCTTTACTGCTGGAATCGGTTCTGGGATTATGTATTGGGGTATTATTGAATGGGCTTACTACTATTCAAGTCCACCCTACGGACTCGATCCTCTGAGTGTGGAAGCGGCCAGTTTTGCTTCTACATATGGCATGTTCCATTGGGGATTCTCAGCTTGGGCAATTTACTGTGTTCCGTCAATCCCAATTGCGTACGCTGTCTATATTAAGAAGCATACGTCCTTCAGACTAAGTACGGCATGCCGAGGGATTATCGGCGATCGTGCAGACGGGATTATAGGAAAAATCATTGATATTTGCTTCATGTTTGGACTGATTGGTGGAATTGGAACTTCACTAGCATTAGGTACACCGCTCTTGGCAGAAGGAATCCATCATTTGTTCGGTGTAGAGAAAACGCTTACACTGAATTTAGGGATTGTCGTATCGTTAATGGTTTTTTTCTCAATCTGTCTTTATTTCGGACTGAAGAAAGGGTTAAAGCTGTTAAGTGACTGGAATTTGTATTTATATATGGCGATTGCCGTATTTATCTTCATTTTCGGCCCGACGGCCTTTATCGTTGCGAGTTTTTCAGAAAGCGTTGGTGTGTTGTTTCAAAACTTCTTTAGGATGAGTCTCTATACTGATCCAGTCGGAAAATCTGGTTTTAGTGAGTCGTGGACATTATTTTATTGGGGTTGGTGGTTTTCTTACGCACCATTTACGGGTATGTTTGCTGCTCGAATTTCTAAAGGGAGAACCATTAAATCGCTTATTATTGGGCAATTGCTAGGCGGTACGTTAGGATGTTGGCTGGCGTTCGCGATATTCGGAAACACGAGTATGTTCTTCGAAATGACAGGTCTCGTCCCTGTATTGGACATTCTTCAAAATGAGGGTGCTCCTGCAGCCATTCTTGCGTCGTTGAATGCACTTCCGTTGGGCGGTATTGTGCTTGTCCTGTACTTGCTTGTGGCAGCGATTTTCCTTGCGACAACCGTTAACTCTGCAGCCTATACATTATCAGATGTCGCTTCTCAAAACTTACAAGCGGACGAAGAGCCTGCTCGCTGGTACCGTGTGTTTTGGGGAATATTGTTGACTAGTATCTCAATCGTTCTAATGTACGGCGATGGGTTAGAAGCGTTGCAGACACTATCCGTCATTACAGCACTGCCGTTAGTATTTATCATGTTGTTAATGATTGCTTCATTTGTTAAATGGATTAGATTAGATTATGACACAATCATTCGGGAGCAAGAAAACGCTGTAACTGATAGTTCACATTCGGAAGAGGAACAAGTTCAAGTTGAGAAGAAACGGAAGCATTCGGATACAGCATCGATTCTTTCAAAAACTAGATTCGAAAATTAAAACGGCCCATAAGAATATCCCTAATTATTAATTGCATCCCAATTGTTAGAAGATTATCTGACAATTGGGATGCTTTTCTTAGGGGGAATTGATAGAAAGGGGAAAGTTAGAATCTGTTCAATATAAGGTAGCTTTAATGCTTTTACTGTATGAGGACTAATCTTGAAGGAATGAAAGCTGATCATTGGTAAAAGGTTCGTTGTTGAGGGAAAACATCATATAACAAACTATTCGGAGACACAATTCATCTATGAATTAGTGTCTCCTTTTTAAATTATACCGGACCCGAATAGAATTTGAGTTATCTCAATTGTCTAATGAAGAAATTGGTGAGCAAACACGTCGCCAATTCCTCAAAATAACAAAACGGATTTGGACGTTTCAGAATACCGCTGATTGATTGTTTTCTTTATGCTGAAATTATTCGTTTTCCGATATACGATTTTCGACGATAGACACTTAACACTATGCCGATTAAAAAGGCATTTAGCAGTAATGGTGTAATCCCGTAGCTAATAAATGGCAACGATACTCCTGTTAGTGGTAAGAAACCAAACACCATGAAAATCGAGTAAATACTTTGGCAACAATATAATGTAACTGCTGCTATAACGAGTAATTTTCCAAATGATTGTGGCATTGTGCCTACCATCCATAAAATACGTAGCGCAATAGCGAATATGACAATAATGACTGAGATCCCTGCAACATAACCATACGCTTGAATAAGCTGTACTAATACAAAGTCAGTATGTGCTTCGGGAACATAGTAATTCGTTTCCGTGCCAAACCAACCAGCCGCCGCAAGTACTGTTTTTAATTGGAGCATCATGTAACCTTCTGAATCTGCATATAATTCAGGATGTAAAAATGCCGCGATGCGCACTGTTTGATAGGGCGCAAGTAAATAGTGATAGGCAAATACACTATACGCCAATATCGTTAATCCAATTCCCCCTACAACTAAAAATACATTACGCTTCGCTTTTCTTGTGAAATAACTAAAGCTGAACAATACAGCTACAACTGCAATATATAGCAGCGTTACAGTAAGATTCGGTAGCATCATAAAAAAGAATAGCGGAAGTATAAATAACCCAGTTAGCTGCCAACCTTTCAATTTATATTCAGTGAAAAATCCTGCAAACGCTACTAATAACAACGGTAGTACCGTCTCCGCCCGAATGAGAATCGGGCCGATTTTAAACATTGCCTCGCCATTAAAAAAGATATTCGGCATAAACAATAAAACAATAAATAACAACAGTGCAACCCCATATATGAGCATACTTAAGCGTTGTAATTTACGGTAATCAATAAACATTAACATCGCCATTAACGCAATGGCTAAAACAATATGAACAACTTTATATTCGACAAAGTAACGTGTCATATCTGCCCCAAATTGCTGATTAAAATCGGTCGTTAAAATAGGCACGAAGCTGACAACAATCAACATGATTACCCCGCTAATTAACCAAAAATCCCATTTTGGCCGATGAATTTTGTCCATCGATTTCCCTAGCTGTGAAGCAGATCCCATTTCAGCAATCGATTTCTGCTCAGCCTCTTTTGGTGAGTAACCTTTGTTCATCCAAGCTTGTTTGGATTGCAGTAGATGATGCTGCAATTCTTCTTCTACGTAGCCGCGAGCATCTTTTGAGCGGATATAGCTCGTTACTTGCTGTAGAAATTCTTTATTCGACATGCATGCGCACCCCAAAAATTTGCTCCTTGATTGATAGCTTTACATGCGCGCCACCTTCCTGTAATTGCTTTTTACCAAGCAGCGTTAATTGATAGTACTTCACGCCATTTTCCCACCTTGCAGTAAGCCAACCCTGCTGTTCAGCTTCATGTAAAATCGAGTAGATAAGCCCTTCATTATCAACAATTTGCTCAAACCCGCGTACATGTAGCATTTGCGTTAACTCAACGCCTGATTTTACTTCCGTGAGCATAGATAACATTGTTTGTTTTAAGGGCAATACCTGTAGTTGTTTGTGTATTTGTTGTTGATGATTAGCCGAAAATTCGACTTTGTTAAAGGCGGTTTGATCGAGAGCTTTTTTTAAGTTTTTCAAACGTTCCTCCACCTTATTCACGCTCCAATCGTTTCTTTAATAGTTGTTTTGCTTTCCGCAACCTCGTCTTCACGGTACTTTCATTTAGCTGCAAGACGTCTGCCGTTTCCTTCATCGATTGCTCCTCGTAATAACATAAATAGATAACTTCGCGGTACTTTACCGGTAAAGAGAATACAGCTCGTGCTAGTTCATCATATTGTTGCCGCTGAATAACCTTCTGCTCGACACAATCTCCACTTTTCACTCGTGTGAATAGTTCTTCATCAGTCGCGTTCACATTTCTTGCGTACCAGCTTCGTAAATAATCCTTTGAATGATTAATCGCAATGCGCCATAGCCAAGTTTTCATTGAGGAATTAAAATGGAAGGTTGGCAATGCCTTATAGCACTTTACAAATATTTCTTGTGTTAAATCCTCCGCAACAGAAAGGTTATGTACGTACTGCATAACAAGTTGCAATATATCTTGGCCGTAATCGGTCATTAGTTCATCTATGATTTTTTCATAGGAAAGTAGTTTCGTTTGTTCAATTGAATAGCTATCCATTTCATATCCTCCCTTTAAAACATTAGACGAGTGCCGATTGATGAAAGTTTGATTTTTTTTCAAGTAATATATATATAATTAGATTGAAAGATTTATAGGAGGTCAAATCCCAGAGATTATCCCTGCAATAAAGTGCCACGGAGCGGACTCGTTTTTTCATGCGAGGACCGTCTAACCGGTTTTATCTCTATTTTAAAATAAAAAGAACTTAGACAAACACCAAAGTTCCCGGTGTTTGACTGTATACTTATTAACTCGTTAGTATTGTTGAAGTTGCTAATACATTATGAAGGACAAGGATATTTCCCTTGTCTTTTTATTTTGAAAAAATGAACTTTTAATCTCTGAGCCTCGTTTATACTTATGAAAGGGGGAATCACTCGTGAATAAAGAACAATTGTTAGAAGAAATAATGGACCATTACACAGATCTATTATTTCGAATTGCTTATTACTATACGAAAGATATACAAGTATCTGAAGACATCGTACAAGATACATTCGTGAAATTTTACCATTCATCTCATTATGAAGAACAAGGAAACATAAAAGCTTACTTAACAAAAATGACAATTAATCGTTGTAAAGATTATTTAAGAAGTTGGTCTTATCGTAAAATAATCGTCAAAAAGAAGTTAACACAAAAACACTACTCTCATAAAGATCTCCTAATTCAGTCTGATGAAACAGATTTGCTTGATGAAGCAATCCTATCACTGCCTATCAAAAAACGGGAGGCGATTATTTATTATTATCTTGAAAATATGTCGATTAAAGAAATCGCTTCACTTTTATCTGTTTCTGAAAATACCGTGAAGTCAAGGTTGAGGAGCGGTAAAGAGTCATTGAGATCGAGTTTAGAACATATCGAGTGGGAGGTGTTATTACATGACTAATTACCGAATGAAACGGCTTCAAAATACAGTGGAAAATAAAAAAAGAATTATGTTGAATACTCGACAAAAAATAGCGGCGCCTAAGAAAAAAACAATAAATTGGACGTGTTTTTCAACGTCAATGGCTGCCGCTTTTTTCTGTATAGTTGGTGCATTTCTATTATGGGATTCAATTGAGAATCCTCCGATCATCAACAATCCAACTATGTTTGATGAACAGACTAAAGTTGAAAAAATGTTTAATGAATCTGAAGTTGAACTGATGGTTATTGATATTGGAAGTGAATCGATAAAGATTGAAGATAGAGAAACAATCGGATTCATAGCCGATTGGTTAAACGAAGTATCTTCTAAGCCTCAGCAGAAGCTAGAGGATAATTCACCAGTTTATTATGATATTTATATACAAAATAAGGGCTATTATCCGTCTGGAGCAATTTCCATAACGAGTGATAAGTTGATAATTGGAGAAAACTTTAATGAAATCTCTACTCAACAATATGAAACGATTTCCCGTCTTTTATCTGAAATACAGGACAGAGGATATGATCGTGTATCCAACGAACTTTTTGAAATAAAAGTAGGGGCCAACTATGATATTGCAGATGCTACTTCCCATTCAGGTTGGAAAACATCTCCAGATGGTTTACAACGAGCAACAATTGATGGAAAAGGTGAACATGCATTTGAAGAAGGAGAAGCGTTACTAGTTATAGAAAACCTGAAAACGAACCAATCGACCATATATAGGCTCAAAGATAACAGTGATGCTCAAAATACCCCTAAATATGTTGAATGGATTGACGAAAACCGCCTATTTGTGATTGTTGGTTTCGCTCATGGTACCGTGACAAAAGGCGGTCGACTTTATGAAATGAACCTAGAGGATAATACCGTTATTCCAGTATTTGAAGATCAAGCAGTCAATGAAGAAATTACGTCTATTAAAGCCAATGCCGACGGTACATTCACGTATGAAAAATATGATGTTTTTTCTGAAAGCTACGTAGAAGAGGGTACACTTCCATTTCCACCCGCGAAGTAATGAAATGTTTATAAAAATGAATAACTCCTTATCGGTCAATTAAACCCAATATGCAACCTTCAACTTTTCGGTAGTAATAGAACAATCACTGACATGAAGGTTCTAGGATTGGCACTAAGACTATGGTAGGTAGAAACGATAAGTAGACCATATAGCTGATTAATTTGAATAAGTTGGACTGGAAACATTTCTGCTAACGTATTTATTTAAAAAACAAAAGAAGTAATTGAAAGTTATTTGGTTGTTTAACTAATAAGGAACCTGGCTCTAAACGATTCTGATTTGTTTAGAACTTGGTTCCTTATTTATGGGCAATATCGGTAATAGTCTCGTTTGGGTTCGAATCATTCCCTTTCATATATAGCTATCATTTGGAAGGTGCTCTCAATTTCACCTTAGATATCGAGTAGTAACATCTCTGTGCGGAGCAAGTTATATGGAAAGTTCAGAAAACCGATTGTACTCTGCGAATTTTCATGTTAGAATAACTTACGCTCATAAATGAAGTGTACACTTCATTTTAGTGAAAAAAATGCTGATACTTCAAATGGTGATCAATGATGAAATTAAGAGAGCTCGTGCATGAGCATTTGCATAACTTATCGAAAAGCCAAAGGAAAGTAGCTACTTATATCTTGGATCATCCCCGGAATGTTGCCGTGTCATCAGCACAGGAAATCGGCAGGATAATCGGGGTGAGTGAAACGACGGTCATCCGTTTTTGCTATAGTCTCGGATTTTCCGGTTATACCGAATTGCAAAAAAACACTCGGGAACAGCTGTTATTTCAAGAAAGCAGTTTGCATACTTATCAGCAATCCAAGCTTGAACTGGAACAAGCGCCCCATTTTTACGAACAAGTGATGGAACAGGATTGCAGGACCATTACGGAAACAATCAAGCAGATCAATGAGACAGACTATGAAACGGCGATAGCCCATCTTTCCAATGCAGAAACGATTTACATATTAGGGCTTCGGTCCTCTCATGCCGCGGCGAGTTGGCTTTCCTATACACTCGGATTGGTCAGGCATGACGTCAAGCTTATTCGTACTGAATCGGAAGATATCATTCGAACGCTAAGTACCATGAATGACAAATCCGTTTTGGTTGCCATTTCTTTTCATCGCTATTTAAAAGAAACGGTCCGCATCGCTGAATTGGCCCATGAACAGCAAGCCTTTGTAATCGCGATTACGGACTCGTTGTTGGCGCCCATTGAAGCACATAGCGATGTGCTCTTTCCTATCTATTCACCAAAAAAATCTACACTCGATGCGACGGCTTCATTGTTTTCATTTATGAATGCAATAGTTGCCGGGGTATCCGTGAAGGAAAAGGATAACTTTGAGAAACACCAAAAAACCTATCAATCATTGAAAAGTGATTTCTTATTTGTTGAAGGGACGGAAAAATGATGAAAACGGTATTGCGAGAAGTGAAACCGGTTGTCGAGGAGGTGTTCGCTCATTTACATGCGCACCCTGAAATCAGTTGGAAGGAAATCGAGACTACAAAGTATTTGGAACAACTGACCGAGAACGAAGGATACGAAGTCACTACATTCCAAGATTCAACAGGACTTGTTGTAACAACAGGGGCTGGCGGACATTGCGTCGGGCTCCGCACGGATATTGACGCACTCTGGCAAGAAGTGGATGGCGTGTACAAGGCGAATCATTCATGTGGGCATGATGCGCATATGACGATTGCAATCGGGACGTTGTTCGTTCTGAAAAAGCTTGGTTATCCGAAGAATGGCCGATTGAAGGTTCTTTTTCAACCTGCAGAGGAAAAAGGGACGGGTGCATTGTCCTTTGTTGAGAAAGGGATCGTAGATGATGTCGACTATTTGTATGGCGTCCATCTTCGCCCAATCCAGGAAATCGGACTTGGCTACTCGGCACCGGCCATTATACACGGCGCCGCAAAAATGTTGAAGGGGTTCATTATTGGCACCGACACACACGGGGCAAGACCGCATCTCGGACAAAATGCGATTGAGGTGATGGCTTTGCTCGTTCAGGCGATTCGCTCCATCCATGTCGATCCGATGGTTCCCCATTCAGCAAAAATGACGATGTTCCAAGCGGGCGGTGAATCGGCGAACATCATTCCGGGAAATGGCGTCTTCAGCATTGATATGCGAGCCCAAACGAATACGGTCATGGACAAGCTATTGGAACAAGTGCAGGTTGCCATCGAGTCGGTTGCAAAGATGACCGGTGTTGAGATCCACTGTGAAATGCTCGCTGAAATTGCAGCTGCTGAGGTCGATGAAACGGCCGTTGACATTATGGCACAAGCGATTACGGAAACAGTCGGCGAATCCCATTTAGTACCACCGATTGTTACACCAGGCGGGGAGGATTTCCACTTTTACACGTTGAAACGTCCTTCCGTAAAAGCGACGATGCTTGGACTCGGTTGTGACCTTTCGCCCGGTCTCCATCATCCGAACATGACATTTAACCAAGACAGCATCTTGACCGGAATTGAAATCTTGACCAGGGCAGTGATTGAAACGTTTGAACGGCTGGAAAAAAAGGATGTGGAACAATGAATCGAACCATTACAACACGCAAATTGAAAACGATTGAAGAGATGCGTCTCGTACAAAACCTTGAAAAAACGGTATGGGGCTTGGAACCGATTCCGGTCCATCAGACATATACAGCGGTTAACAATGGAGGCCTAATGTTGGGCGCTTTTGACGGGGAGAAAATCGTCGGTTTCTCCTATGGATTTACCGGATTCTCCAATGGAAAAACGTATTTATGTTCGCATATGCTTGGGATCCAACCGGAATACCAGTTGATGGGAATCGGGAAAAAACTAAAGGAAGAGCAACGCAAATTCGCCATGGAAATGGGCTACGACTTGATGACATGGACATTCGATCCGCTTGAAAGTCGGAATGCATATTTGAATTTATCGAAATTGAATGGGATTTGCAGTACTTATTTAGAAAATTGGTACGGAGAAATGGAAGATGGATTGAACAAAGGATTACCCTCGGACCGTTTTAAAATTGAGTGGTGGATTACGAGCGAAAGAGTCGAGAATAACTGGAAACCGTTAATTGACAGCTATGACCGTCCGTTTGAGGTAGGAAAATCTGAACTAGGAAACCCAATCCTGGAATGGGATGAATTGCATCCATCGACAAACTGTGAAGGCATCGAAATTCCAATTCCTGAACATTTTCAAGTAATCAAAAAAAATGAGCCGCAATTGGCACTCGATTGGAGATTGAAAATCAGGAAAATCTTCCAAACACTGTTCGATGCAGGGTATGCATTGGTAAACGTCAATCGGTCAACAACCGGGGTCCACTATTACCAAGTAGTCAAAAGGGACACCATCCCCTTGAATATAAGTGAAAAAGGAGAAGTCAAATGATCATTCAAGAAATAAACATCCGTAAAATGAAAATGAAGATGAAGCATCCGTTTACGACAAGTTTTGGTACATTTCATGAAAAGAAATTCCTGCTACTCGAAGCAAAAGATGAACTTGGCAATTCCGGCTGGGGTGAATCCGTCGCTTTCGACTCACCTTGGTACAACGAAGAAACACTTGAAACAAATTTACATATAATTAGAGATTTCCTCATCCCTATTATAGTAGGAAAGAAAATCGGCCATCCCGATGAAGTGAGTGAAAGGTTTAGCGCCATCCGGAAAAACAATATGGCGAAATCGACTGTTGAAGGAGCCATTTGGGACTTATACGCCAAGCGGAATAAGATGACATTGGCGCAAGCATTAGGCGGAGAGCTCGACAAAATTGAAGTCGGAATCAGTATTGGGATCCATGAAAAAGTGGAAGATTTGGTCGAAACTGTCCGTCGCTTTGTCGAGGAAGGTTATAAACGTATTAAAGTGAAAATTAAACCGGGCTATGACGTTGAAGTGATACGCGAGTTGCGCAAACAATTCCCGGACGTACCGCTAATGGCAGACGCCAACTCGGCTTATACGCTGGATGATGTCGAATTGCTGAAACAACTAGATGCGTTCAATTTGACCATGATTGAACAGCCGCTTGCTTCGGACGATATCATCGACCATGCGACATTACAGAAACAGCTGAAAACACCCATCTGTCTAGATGAAAGTATCCACTCGCTCGAAGATACACGGAAAGCAGTGGAGCTCGGAAGTACTAAAATCATCAATATCAAAATCGGTCGGGTCGGTGGCTTGACCGAGGCCAAAAGAATTCACGATTATTGCATGGAACAGGGCATTCCAGTTTGGTGCGGGGGCATGCTGGAATCCGGTATCGGACGTGCCCATAATGTGGCGTTGACGACATTGCCGAATTTCATTTTGCCAGGTGATACAGCTGGCTCCTCCCGCTATTGGGAAGAGGATGTCATTTCACCGGAAGTGATCGTGGAAGACGGCTATATTACAGTACCGACGGCATATGGAATTGGTTATGAACCAAATTATAATGCGATGGATAAGTTTACAGTCGAGCAATACCAGTTCAAAGCTTAATATTGGAAGCGATGTGGGTAAACTGTCACCCACATGCTTTCTTTTTCGGAATAATAATTCAGAAAATTACATCATTTGGGCTGATGAATCATCAGCGGGGGGATACGTTTATGAGAAAGAGTTTTCAGATCGGTGGGGCTTTTATCGGCGTCATTGTTGGAGCCGGTTTTGCTTCAGGGCAGGAAATTTTACAGTTTTTCACGAGTTTCGGAGGAATCGGTATTGCAGGCTCGATTGTTGCAACACTACTATTTGCATTTATCGGGATGAATTTGACGCAGCTTGGTAGCCGTTTACAGACGACTTCCCATCAAAAAGTCATCTATTATATTTGTGGCCGTTATTTAGGAATACTTGTCGACATTATCATTACGTTTTTCTTGTTCGGTGTCACGGTTGTCATGTTTTCAGGGGCTGGAGCTATTTTTGAACAGCAATTTGGGATTCCAGGTGTCGTTGGAAATCTATTGCTAGCCGTCGCTACAATCGCTTCTGTGACATTCAGTGTTCGGAAGGTAATCACATTGATTAGCGCATTTACTCCTTTTTTATTGTTGATTGTCATTGTCATTACGGTCTATTCGGTCATCAACTTTGATTTTGCAGCTACTGATTTACAAGGTGTCGCCGCTAGTCAAAGTCGAGGGGCTTCCCACTGGCTGTTAGCGGCGGTTTTGTATGTATCGTATAATATTGCTGCCGGAGCAGCGATGCTGACAGTGATGGGCGGGACGGTTAAGGATGAAAAAGTGGCCGCATGGGGAGGCATCATCGGTGGACTGGGTCTCGGTCTTCTTATTATTCTCATCAACGTCTCGATGCTGACGCAATTGAAGGAAATTGCCTCTGTTCCGATGCCTATGTTAGCGTTAGCGGATAGCATGAGCCCGGTTATGAGTATAATCTTTTCCATTATTTTGCTAGGTATGATCTACAATACCGCAGTCGGGATGCTTTATGCATTTACGGCACGTATCGTGACGCCGGAAACGAAGAAATTCAAAGGTGCCGTTGTCTTGTTTGGGATAATCGCATTCGGTGCAAGTTTCGTTGGCTTCATCACACTTGTTGGAACGGTCTATCCAGTAATGGGGTACTTAGGCTTCATTTTGATCGGCGCAATTGTCTTTGCCTGGGTGAAGAAAAAAAAGTCTCCGGTTAGTGAGGAAGTGCACTGAATTACTACTGTTTTTCCCTAATTAACCGACATATTATGGACTGGAAATGCGCTTGGGATTTGGAAAATCGATTTTTCAATCCCTTTTTGCACCATTTTGTTGTCTATCAACGCAAAAAAAGGAAAAGCCCAAAATATTGAACAATATTATCGATATAGTTTGCACTTTAACTGTACGGATCGTTTAGATCAAATTAAATTTCCTGTTCTGTTGCTGTATGGGGAAAAAAATAAGGCGTTTCACCGTAATGCCCATCTATTACACGAAAAGCTCCCTGTAAATGATTTCATCCTCATAGGAGACATGAAACATCAGCTTCCTACAAAGACGACCGTGGCGGTGAACGATTTCATTAAGCAGTTCGTATCTACTCATGGAGCTCAGAACAGAGAAAATTGAATGGTTGCTCACGGTGTTTTAAGAATGGATATCCAGTTGGTTCTTCTTAACTATTTATTTAAAATGGGAAAAGGCTAACTGGCATATTGTAATAAAAAAAGATGAAGGTAAGGTCGATTTATCAAAGGAAGAGGTCGACTGGCTAAATGACTGGTTGCAGAAGAACGATGTGTAGTTGATACGTTTTTTGATATTAAATACGCAGAGAAATTCTGAAGGATGTATTTAAAAGCAACACAAATACAACACAAGATATTTAAAAATGCTGTAACAGCAACGTATTTTGGCAGAAATACACGTCCTCCTGGGACGTAATACATTAAAAACTGAAAACACGATAAGAATTAAAAAGAATGACCGTAAACGTTGATATCAAAGCGTTAGCGGTCATTCTTTATTTTTGAGAATACGTTAAGAAACTATAGGAAGTAAAATCATATTCCATAAATTTTAATCATTTAACCTACTTCCCATGTCCTCATATAATTATAGCTTCCGGTTAGAAAAGTGAAAGATAAATGGATGAGATAGCATTGGTGAGATTACTCATGCAATGCTATTTTTTTCTTTTTACATCTCCAACAATGCCTCTTGTTTGTTGAAGAAATATTTTTTCACCCACTTGAAGTAAATATCTTTTCTCTATTCTTTCAAAAATATTCCTTTTTCCTTGAAACGAAAGCCTATAATCAAAAATCTATTGGATTTACGTTAATGTAACTCAAAGTCATTTATTAAGTGCCTAAGTCTCAATTATCGGAAAACCACTTGCTAATGAGGATGATTATCAGTATCATTCATGCTGATAGTGATAATCATTATCAATTAAAATATTAGGAGTGAGTATTATGGTATCAGGTGTAACACCTTATTTAGATAATGCATCGTTATTAGCATCACAGGAAAAAAGAGAATCGAATGCAAGGTCATACCCGAGAAGGCTACCTTTAGCTATTAAACAAGCTGAGGGTGTCTATGTAACAGATATGGATGGAAAACAGTATATAGATTGCTTAGCGGGCGCAGGAACACTTGCTTTAGGGCATAATCATGCTGTGATTCATGCAGCTATCCAAGACGTGCTTCGATCCAAATTACCGCTCCATACACTTGATATTACAACACCCGTGAAAGAGAAATTTGTTGATGAATTATTTGATTCATTGCCTCCTTCTTTTGCAGAAAAAGCAAAAATTCAATTTTGCGGACCTACGGGTGGAGATGCAATCGAGGCAGCACTGAAATTAGTGAAAACAGCGACTGGGAATCGAGCGATTTTATCTTTTCAAGGAGGCTATCATGGTTCAACTCATGGAACATTGAGTATTAGTGGGACATTAGATCCTAAAAAGAACATTCATGCCCTTGTACCAGATTCACATTTCCTTCCCTACCCCTATGAATACCGCTGCCCTTTTGGAATAGGAAAAGAAGGATATAAGGTGAGCAGTACCTATATTGAAAATTTACTAGATGACCCTGACAGCGGTATTGTTAGCCCTGCGGGGATTATCGTCGAAGTAGTTCAGGGTGAGGGAGGCTCCATTCCGGCTCCAATTGAGTGGTTAAAAGAGCTTCGTCGTATAACGAGGGAACGAAATATTCCATTAATTATTGATGAAGTCCAAACAGGGATTGGGCGAACGGGAAAAATGTTTGCCTTTGAGCACGCAGGTATTGAACCAGATGTTCTCGTACTATCAAAAGCGATTGGTGGAAGTCTTCCTCTTTCCGTTATGCTTTATGATCGCCGCCTTGACCAATGGGAACCAGGTGCACATATTGGGACATTTAGAGGAAATCAGATGGCGATGGCAACAGGTCAAGCAAGCTTAAAATATATTAAAGAAAATCACCTGCCCGAGCATGCTAATCAGAACGGAAAGTATTTCATGAACCAATTAAGTAGTATTCAAGAGAATGTGTCATCAATAGGTGATGTTCGAGGGCGCGGGCTCATGATAGGAGTAGAAATCATTAACCCGACAAAACATCCAAACCAACTTGGAAGTTATCCAGCATCCCCTGAGCTTGCTAGTAGAATTCAACAGGAATGTTTGAAACGCGGATTGATTTTAGAGGTTGGAGGCCGATTTAGTTCGGTGATTCGATTACTACCGCCTCTCATTATTACGAAAGAGCAAATCGATGATGTGTTACAGCGCTTCTATGAATCTATAAAAAGTGCAGAAGATTACTTCGGTTCGATATGAGGTGATCGGATTGATAACTAATTTTGAACAATGGTTTCTGCATCCAAATGAACAAAGTAAAAAGACATTCTCTGAACTAATGGATAACACGTTTAAGCTGATAGTAGACGAATCAATGAAAGTCAACAAACCATTTGCCGGTGCCTCACGTCAAGATATTGAATCGATGGTGAAGAAAGTAACTCGTATCCCTGAATGTGGTCAAAATCTGAAAGATGTAATGATGGATATTCATGAAGGTATCGTTAAACAATCTTTATGGATTTCTCACCCTTCCGCAATGGCGCATCTTCATTGTCCGCCATTGCTGCCGTCGATTGCTGCCGAAATGATTATAGGCGCACTAAATCAATCAATGGATTCTTGGGATCAAAGCCCTGCAGCTACGTATGTTGAAGAAGAACTCCTTCAATTTTTCATCAACCAAATTGGCTATCCGGCCAATGCGGACGGCGTGTTTACAAGCGGTGGAACACAGTCTAATTATATGGGGCTTTTGCTTGCACGTAATCAAGCGTGCGAAACTTACTTTTCAGTAAATGTTCATGAAGATGGGCTTCCAGTTGAAGCGAGTAAATTACGGATTCTTTGCTCAGAACATGCTCATTTTACTGTTCAGAAATCAGCCGCTCAACTTGGCCTCGGCATCCATTCGGTTGTTAAAGTGAAAACGAACAATAAGCAACAGCTTTGCTTAGATGATGCAAAGGAAAAACTAGACCTGCTACACCAGCAAGGATTGATTCCGTTTATGATTGTTGCGACAGCTGGGACAACTGATTTTGGGAGTATCGACAATGTGAAAGAAATCGCTGACCTAGCGAATACTTACCGATTATGGCTTCATGTTGATGCTGCTTATGGCGGAGCTTTATTATTTTCCCATCAATATCGCCAGCTACTTGATCATTTGTGGGAAGCAGATTCGATTACGATTGATTTCCATAAGCTCTACTATCAATCAATCAGCTGCGGTGCATTCTTCGTGAAAGAAAAAAAGTCCTTTCAACAAATTATGTACCATGCTGATTATTTAAATCCTGAGGAAGATTATGAAGAGGGCATCATCAATCTCGTAGAAAAAAATATCCAAACAACAAGACGATTTGATGCGTTAAAGATCCTCATGACCTTTAAATTACTAGGAACCGATATGTTTGGAGAAATGATCGATTATACGATCCACTTAGCGAAAAAAACGGCACAGCTTTTACGTGAGCATGAGTTTGATGTCGTTAATGACCCAGTGATGAACGCGGTATTATTCCGTTTTGTCCCCGACCATGTAGATGCCCCACACGTAATTGATGAAATCAATCTTGAATTGCAGCGTTATTTCTATCAAAGTGGTGAGCTTATCATGGCGAAAACAAAGCATAACGGGAAAATCTATTTAAAGTTTACGATGCTTCATCCGCTAAATACGATTGAAAGAATGAAGGAACATATTGAGAAATTGAAACAGGTGGCTAAGAAAATCGAGAGTGAGAAAGGTGAGGATATATATGAATATTCCGTTCGTCGCTAATCATCTTACGATGCAAAATCTATTAAATTGTTATTTTAGAGAAACAGGCAAGGGTGAATGGAAAGACGCCATGCAAACAGAACTTCCATTCGAACAAGGGGATTATAAGTTTGTCCTTTTGATCCCTCTTACTAGTCAATCCGTTACGTTATATGTACCTGTTCGCTATAAATCGGAAACAGGTCGTCATTTATTTTCACCTCATATGTACTATCAAGTAAAGAACGACGTGGTAAAACAAATTGATTTTTTAACACTACTTTCCTATCTACAAAAGGATTTAGTTGAAATGTCGACAAAGCCTGTGCAAACAGAGGAACTTGTTCTTCGAACGATTTTAAGTTATCAAACGATGAAGGGAATCCTCGCGCATCGCAGTCAAGACCTTGAAGAATGTTATCAGGCGGAGAAAACTTTTTTACAATCAGAGCAATCTCTATTGATCGGTCATCAACTTCACCCAACAGCAAAGAGTCTCCAAGGAATCGGTGAAGATGAAGAGCATATTTTTACTCCTGAAAGAAAAGGCTCCTTTCAACTTCATTATTTTCAAGCAAAAAATGAGTTGATTGAGGAAGATTCCATGTCTCCTCAAACAGCGACAATGATGATTAAAGAAGAATTAAAACGTGATCCACATATTTCAGAAGCGTTCAAAGAGCAGTATTGCCAAGAAGATGGTGAGTCATTAATCCCCGTTCACCCTCTTCAGGCAAGGAAGCTTTTAGGAATGAAAGAAGTGCAACATCAAATTGAATTAGGAAAGCTTTCCTATTTGGGTCCACAGGGGCGAGCTTTTTATCCGACATCTTCTGTTCGCACGGTCTACCATCAAGACGCAAGGTATATGTACAAATTTTCCATCCCAGTTAAAATCACGAATTCGTTACGAGTCAATAAGCGTAAAGAACTTGAGCGTGGAGTCGAAGTGAGCCGATTGCTGCAACAGGAAATAACGAGCAAACTAAACGAACTTCACCCGTCGTTTAAAATTATCGAAGACCCTGCCTATATCACGTTGAAGCTTGATAGGGAGGAGTCTGGATTTGAGGTCGTTATTCGTGAAAATCCTTTTCAAAAAGATCATGCCTCAAGAACCACATTACTCGCAGGTCTTTGCCAAGATCATATCAATGGTGGGAAGTCGCATCTAGCGAATATTATTGATCAAATTGCAGAAAGCAATCAGATTTCAACTGAGCAGGCAAGTGAGGAGTGGTTTCGCCGCTATTTAAACATAAGCTTACGCCCACTTTACTGGATGTACGCTACATACGGCATTGCCCTTGAGCCGCATCAGCAAAATTCACTAGTAAAATTAGATGAATCTGGCTTCCCTGAAATGTTTTATTCCCGAGATAATCAAGGCTATTACTTTATGGAATCCTACGCCCAAAATTTAAGACAAGTGGTACCGTCATTAAGTGAAAAAAGTGATACCATTTGTGCCGATTCAATTGCGGAAGAGCGTTTTCGTTATTATTTCTTTTTCAACAATCTATTTGGGTTGATTAATGCCTTTGGTGTCAATCGTCTTATCGATGAACAACGATTATTAAGGCTGTTAAAAGATGAATTACATGTATTATTCGAACAATATGGTGATTCTACGAACTTAATAAGCTCTTTATTAGATGAAGAAAAACTTCCATGCAAGGCAAATCTATTAACTAGAGTGCATGATATGGATGAGCTAGTCGGATCCCTTGAGACACAATCTGTCTACACATTCGTTGAAAATCCACTATTCAAAACCGTAGGTGATCTTTTTGAAGTCTAATCTAGTGATTGAACAAACTTATCCTTTTCATCATTACGATCCGATTCGAAAACTGAATCTTTCCTTTCGTGAAGTCACGATGAAGGATGTTAGCTTACTTCATTCCTGGATGAATGAAAAGCATGTTATTCCATACTGGAAGCTTGACTTTCCATTTGAAAAATATAAAAAGCATTTAGAGACATTTTTAGCCGATGACCATCAAAAGTTATTAATTGGTGAAATTGATGGAATCCCCATGAGTTATTGGGAGTCCTACTGGGTCAAAGGTGATATGATCGGCAATTATTATAAGTTTGAACCTTATGATCAGGGTATTCATTTGTTAATTGGGCATAAAGGCTATTTAGGGAAAGGTTATATTTATCCGTTGCTACTGACGATTCTATATCATCAATTTCAAGTGTCTGAAACAACGAAAATAATCGCGGAGCCAGATATTCAAAATAAAAAAATGATTCATGTGTTTGAAAAATGTGGCTTCACTCCCATTAAAGAGGTAGAGCTTCCTGATAAAACGGGGTTACTAATGACTTGTGAACGAGAAGAGTTTGAGAGGAGATGGACGGATTGGCAACAAAACAAATTTTAGACTTGATTGGAATAGGGATCGGTCCATTTAACTTAGGATTAGCGGCATTACTAGAAAAAACTGAATGCAACTCATTGTTTTTCGATAAAAAGCCACGCTTTGAATGGCATCCAGGGATGCTTATAGAAGGAACAACCCTCCAAGTCCCATTTATGGCAGACGCTGTAACGATGGTGGATCCAACAAGTCGTTATAGTTTCTTAAATTATTTACATGAACAAAATCGGTTATATCAGTTTTATTTTTTAGAGAAATTTCATATCCCCAGAAATGAGTATAATCACTATTGCCAATGGATAGCTGAACAGCTTCCGCAACTTCAGTTTGGATCTGAAGTGGAGAATATTGAACGGACGAAAGATGGATACTATCATGTGACTGTTTATTCCTCTAGTAGGGAAGAAAGAAAAACCTATGTTACAAAGCATATTGTAATGGGAATCGGAACTAAACCATATGTGCCTGATAGGTTTCGATTGGCGAATCAAGATCGGATCTTTCATTCATCAGAGTACATGAACAAACGTCGTAATACCCGAAATGCGAAATCTGTAACCATTATTGGATCAGGACAAAGTGCAGCTGAGATTTTCTATGATCTATTATCTAAGCAGCCAGATAATCATTATGAATTATCCTGGTATACAAGGTCAAAGGGGTTTTACCCAATGGAGTATTCAAAGCTAGGATTAGAGCATTTTACACCTGATTACGCGAAATACTTTTATCAGCTTCCGAAAGAAAAAAAGCAAGGAGTTTTGCAAAATCAAGCATTATTATATAAAGGAATTAGTTTTTCGACGATTGCTGATATCTATGATTTACTGTATGAGCGTTCGGTTGGCAGCAATGACCTAAACGTACATCTTCAAGCGTTGACGAATTTAGTTTCAGTAGAGGAATGGAATGATCAATTTAGATTATCGCTTTATCAGCATGAACAGGAAACTAGTATAAGCGTAACTACCGATATTGTCATCTTAGCAACAGGTTATCATCCATATATTCCAGATTTCTTAAAAGGCATTGAACATCTACTTGAGTGGGATGAAAATGGTCAGTTACTAATACAAGAGGACTATAAAGTGAAGACAAAGGTTGAGGGACAAAATAATTTATTTGTTCAAAATGGTGAGTTACATACACATGGAGTTGGCGCCCCGGATTTAGGGCTTGGTGCCTTTAGAAGTGCGAGTATTATTAATGAAATAGCAGGAGAAAAGATCTATAAAACTTATGAAAAGAATGTATTTCAACAATTTGGAGTGTAGGAAAGGAATGTGACGAACGGTTGGACAACATGAAGATATGTGAAACCCCTTTAACAATGTTAACCGAGAAAAATTGGGAACAAGTAGATAAACAGTTATTAGCAAAAATGCTTCAAGAATTTATTTATGAAGAAATTTTGGTTCCAGAGATAGTAAGTGAGAAAAATGGAATTCGTACATATGAGTGGACAGATAAGAAAGGAACCACTTATCGATTCCAGGCAAAGACGCGTTTGTTTGATAGTATCTCTGTTATTTCTGAAACTATTGAAGTTTTGACAGATGAAGTGAAGAAAACCCCGTTATCTCTGTCGCTTTTACTTAGTATTCAAGAGGAAGAGAATATGACAGGTGCTACTGCTGGACATTTGGTTAAGGAATATTTGCACACAATGCTAGCAGACGCCCAAATAAAATCGAGGTCAAAAACTTCTGAAGAGCTTATTGAATTGGATTATGCAGAACTAGAAGGGGAAATGACCGGTCATCCATGGATTACTTATAATAAAGGACGGATAGGTTTTGCATATAATGATTATATTCAATTTGCTCCAGAACAACAGAAAAAAGTAAAGATATCGTGGGTTGCTGTTCACCGAAGCATTGCGACATTTCAGTCGGTCGAAGGGTTAGCCTATGAGCAGGTAATGAATCAAGAGCTAGGAGAAGATACATGCAAGCGTTTTAACGATCGATTAAAAGACATGAATCTACAGCCAGATCATTACTATTTTATCCCGATTCACATTTGGCAATGGAATCATTCGATCGTCCCTATGTTTGCTGCGGAAATTGCAAAGAGTGAGATAATTCCACTTGGAGAAGGTGATGACCAATACCTTCCGCAGCAATCGATTCGAACATTTGTCAATGTGACAAATAAAGAGAAGTATCATGTGAAATTGCCAATGAGTATTTTAAACACCTTAGTTTACCGTGGTCTGCCTGGTGAGAGAACAGTGATCGCTCCCCAGGTAACGACATTTATGAAAAAGATACTCGAAAATGATCCCTTTTTGAAAGACGAGTGCCGACTCGGATTATTAGGGGAAGTAGCAACGATGAATGTCGATCACCAGACCTTTAAAGATGTAAAAGGAACTCCATATCAGTATCTTGAACTATTTGGAGTCGTTTGGAGGGAGAGTATATATAAGGAATTACTAGCTGGGGAACATGCGATTACGCTTGCTTCATTATTACATGTGGATCATGAAGGGACCCCATTTGTTTCTAAGCTAATCGAAAAATCCGCATTGACGGTCAATGAGTGGATAAACAGGCTTGTAAAAGCAATTTTACCGCCGTTGCTACACTACTTGTATCAATATGGTACTGTGTTTTCGCCACATGGACAGAATACAGTTCTTGTGTTAAAGGATAATGTTCCAGAACGGACGATAATGAAGGATTTTGTTGATGATGTAAATATAAGTGATCAATCTTTTCCTGAGCTGGAGGCCCTTTCAGATAGGTTGAAACAGGTGCTACGGAGTGAAACGCCGGAAGGGTTAACACAGTTTATCCTAACAGGACTATTCATATGCCACTTTCGTTATTTAAGCAACATCCTAGAAGAGAATGAAGCCTTTCCTGAACATTGTTTTTGGGGAATCGTTAGAGAGGAAATACTTTCTTATCAAAAAAGATTTCCACAACTAAATGATCGCTATCAGTTATTTGATTTGTTACGTCCCACTTTTACAAAATTAACGCTAAATCGAAACCGTATGTTTGATTATGGATATGAAGATGGTGAAGATCGCCCACATGCAAGCGAGTTTGGAGAGGTTACGAATGCCCTTTATGTTAAAACAGCGGAAAAATATATGGAAATATGACTTCTGAGAGGCTCACATAAAGCTTTATACTTAAAATTAAAGGGGGTTGACGGTGATGTGAAGTGCCGAATTGGGAAGAGGTTCAACGGTTTGAATAAATCCTACCGTGGTCATTTGTATTTATCAGATTAACAAAGTATTCTTAATTCTAATGTTTACAATTCATATCATATTAGTATATATTGAAAATAGAATATTGGAGGGGGAGATGGAATATGTCAATTAAGAATGATCATTTGAAATTCGGCAGTGCGGATGCGCCTTTAAAAATCGAGGCTTTTATTAATTTGGCCTGCCCAGGCAGTGCAAGAATTTATCATTTAGCAAAAGAAGTATTGCCTCCATATATCGAAAATGGTCAAATTGAAGTAATTGTGAAGTTATACGATAAGCCTCGTGAAGAACTTCTCCGCGGTGCATTGATTCACTGGACATTTGATAATGCGAATCCAACAGAAACATTAGACGTGATAGGAAAACTACTGGAAACACAACAAGAATGGCATGACCTATCGGATAAAGAATTAAAAAGATTACTTGTCGATCAATACAATCTGCAAGAAGAGGAACGTCTTGAAAATGTTGATGTAAGCTTAGCGATTACGGCTGAAGCGATTGAACGAGAAGTGAAAATCGTACCAACTTTATTCTTCAATGGTGAAAAATTATTAGGTTTTACATATAAGCTAGAGCCTTCTGATTTAAAACAGGCAGTTGAAACGTCATTGGCGAAAATTTCATAAAACGATCAATGAGGAGAAGGTCTCGCACATCTATTAACATGACTTTAACTTAAATTATCATTATTTTGGACAGCAGCTTGTGAGTAAAGCTGCTGTTTTTTATCTTCATTCAACAAATGTTTTTGTACTGAAAGCTAAGCATCAACTACAGAAGACTCCCGCCTATAGGTAGAAAGAGGAATGATCAGCGGGTTTTCAGACGCCCGCTGATCGGGGGAGGAATGAAGTTCGATTCCTCCTTTATAAAGCCTTCAGCATAATTGCTTACATTGACTCTGCCTCTTTGATCGCCGTTTGAGCTAATTTAGAAATCGTCATATCGTCCATCGGTGGATTATGTAGACCTGCACGTACATCACGATAATACCTTTGCAACGGATTTGACATTTGAAGACTTTTGGCTCCGACCAATCGCATCGCTTTGTCCACAATCGAAATTGCTGAATTTGTCACTATATGCTTAGCGGCAGCCAGTTCATTCGTTATCTGTTCACGGCGCGAGTCGGCATCTACGGCATCGGCCACGCTGTAAAGGAAGTGTCTTGCTTTCATCAGTTCTAGGTCCATTTCGCCTATTAAATTCTGGACATTTGGCAATTGGCTAATCGGCCCTTGTAAACTATTCGGAGAGTATTCAACTGCAAATTTTACCGCATAGTCACGAGCCGCTTGTGCAATGCCTAGATAACAAGCGGGAATATGCAAAATCCAGCCATTCACAGTATTGCCCCTAGGCCCAAGATTGAATTCGACAAATTGCTCTTCCGAAACTTCAACATGATCTAACACTAAGTCATGACTCTCTGTTCCCCTCATCGCGATAACATCCCATGTTTCTTTAATGGATAAACCTTTTGAGTCTCGTTCAACTAAGAAGAAGCCGATGCCCTCTTTCTCTTCAATCCATGCAGATACTAAAAAATGTGTTAACACGGGGGACATCGTCGTAAAGTTTTTTTGCCCCGTAATAACCCATTTGTCATTACGTTTTACGGCATTGGTCCCAGGACGTCCACCGCGTGTTGGACTGCCCGTTTGAGCTTCACTAACTGCTCGATTCACCAACGCCCCGTCCAAAACCTCTTGTGCAAATGAAGTTAACATATCTTCACTCCACAGTTTTTTTCCATAAAGTTCTCCGACAACACCTTGGTGCCACCCAATTGATAATCCTGTAGCTCCATCAAAACTAGCAATCGTTTCTTGGAAAAGGACCATGTCACGGACGCTTATACCAACGCCGCCATATTCCTTCGGTAACGTTAGTTTCGTATAACCTAAATCGACAAGTGCTTTTATATTTTCTTTTGGAAAGCGAACCTGCTCATCGTTTTCTTTCGAATGACTTTTAAAGGCGTCCTCAAGGTTCATTAGCTCTTCAAGCCATTCCTTTTGAAATGCAGTTTCAATAAATAACTTTTTTGACATGCCCGACACTTCCTTATTAGATTGATTAGTCTACACTTTCAATGTAACTAGTATATCTTTCTAATGTCTACTTTACAACTCGGATTACTTATGATAATATATGAACTATTAAAATATATTCAGAATATTAGAGGAGGGGGTGGGGAATTGATAACTGTAAGAAATATTAAAAAGAGTTTTAATAAGAAGCCAGTGCTACATGGGATTGATGTAACAGTGAAGAAAGGAGATATCATTGTAATAGTCGGGCCAAGTGGATCAGGGAAAACAACCCTCCTTCGTTGCATAAACTATTTAGAAAAACCCGATGTAGGCAGCATTTCAATTGATGGTTTTTCCATAGATGAAAAAAGTGCAACGAAAAAAAACATTCTAACCTTGAGACGAAAAACAGCTATGGTTTTTCAGCATTATAATTTATTCAAAAATAAAACCGTACTTGAAAACATTATGGAAGGTCTTCTCGTTGCGAAGAAAATTAACGTCGCTGAAGCACGTCAGATCAGCATGGATCTTCTTCGAAGAGTCGGTCTTGAAGAAAAAGCAAACGACTACCCGGTGCAACTTTCAGGCGGGCAGCAACAGCGCGTAGGGATTGCCCGCGCACTGGCATTAAAGCCTTCCGTATTGTTATTCGATGAACCAACGTCTGCACTCGATCCCGAAATGGTGGGAGAAGTTCTCTCTATTATTAAGAAAATTGCAGATGAGGGAATTACAATGATTATCGTGACTCATGAAATTGACTTTGCCCGAGAAGTGGCCACTGAAGTTATTTTCATGGCAGATGGGGTTGTTGTTGAACAAGGTACGCCGAAAGATGTCCTAGTCCAACCAAAACACGAACGCACGAAACAATTTTTAAGTAGACTTACGAAAGAACCAGAATATGAAATTTAAGAAAGAGGAAGGGATACGTATGAAACGTAATTGGCTAGTACTTTTAGGAGCAACGGTGTTGCTAGCTATACTCGCGGGTTGTTCAAATGGCGGGAGTTCAACAACAGAAGACGGAAAAAAGATTATTAAAGTCGCATTGAGCGATGATGTCAATCCTCCCTTTCTATACACAGATAGTGAGAATAACCCGATTGGCTATGACATGGACTATTTAGCAGAAGTTGAAAAAAGACTGCCGGACTACAAATTCGAATATATCTTCGGAGAGGAAGAGTCTAATTTAGTTGGTCTTGCTACAGGTAAAGTTGACATGGCGATTAACTGGTTTTTCAAAAATCCGGAAAGAGAAGAGAAGTTTCATTATCCTAAGTATGAATATGGCTACTCTCTAACATCACTTATAACGAAAACAGACAGAGATGATATAAAAACATTAGATGACATGGTTGGAAAAAAGTTCACGCCCATGTCTGCTAGTGGCGGACTTCGTTCTATTTTAAATGGGTACAACACAAGTAATCCTAATAATCCTTTAACAATTGAAAGCATTGAACACCCTTCAAATGCAGATAACTTAAAGCGTGTTGACGAAGGAAAAGCGGATGCGATCTTCCTCAATAAATCGACATTTGATGCTGTGCAAGAAACATTGAACTTAGATTTAAAAGTAGCTGGAATCGTTTCAAAAGAACCTATCTTTATTGTATATAATAAAGAAAATATCGAACTAGCTGATCAAATCGACGAGATTACGCATGAATTGACAGAGGACGGAACCCTTTCGAAACTATCCGATAAGTGGTTTTCGACAGACTTCTTTCAAGACCTCGAATACATCAATGAAAAAGGATTCAGCTACGAATAATAATGAACACCGCATTGAACTGAAACACATTCATGCGGTGTACGTTCGTACATATTTATTAGGTGGTGGGAAAGATGAGTTCGAGTTTGACAGGCTGGGTTGACATATTCGTTAGAGTGCTGGATAAACTCCCGCTAACACTAATGATGATGGTCTTATCCTTATTCTTCGCTTTAATTATAGGTTTAGGTATTGCGGTTATACGAATTCAGAAGTACCGGTATATCTATGGAATTGCAACATTATATTTATCATTTACAAGAAGTACACCTTTGTTAGTACAACTGTTTCTAGTTTATTTTGGACTCCCTCAGCTGTTACTTGTCTTTACTATAGATATTAATCATTGGGATCGGCTTGTATTTGCCATTATAGCCTTCTCATTTCATACAGGTGCATTTATGTCTGAGGTTATTCGCTCAGCCTATTTAGCAGTAGGGAAGGATCAACTTGAAGCAGCCTATAGTGTCGGAATGAGCTATCCACAAGCGTTAAGGAGAATTATATTACCGCAAGCCTTTCTCATCTCTTTGCCTAATTTAGGAAATAATATTATCGAATTATTGAAAGACACATCGCTAGCCTTTACCATCGGCATCATCGATATTATGGGGCAAGTCCGTATTATTTTAGGGAATAATCATGGCATCGGCATGTTTCAGATTTACGTTGTGATTTCGCTTGTTTACTGGGCAACTTGCATTATTATTGAAAGTCTTGTCGGCTATGCTGAAAAAGTCTTCAGGAAAGGGCATGTTGGTCTACCGAAGTAATAACTTTTTGAGGATCGTGATGAATTATGGCTGTTGTAGACTTTAAATTTGCTTTAGAGCAAGTGCCCACAGTGTTAAAAGGAGTACCTTGGACAATAACAATAGCCATTGTTGCAATGCTTTTTGGGCTCATTTTGGGTTTGCTAATTGCTCTTTGCAGGATATATAAAATACCTGTATTAAATCAGTTGTCCATTTTGTATATCTCTTTCATTAGAGGAACGCCCTTAATTGTTCAGTTATACGTCTTTTTCTACGGTGTTCCCGTACTCGTTGACTATCTGAACCCTCGTCTCGGTTTACAAATAGATGCAGATGAAATTCCACCACTTCTGTATGCGCTTGTTGCTTATACGATAAATACGGCAGCTTATCAGGCGGAAATCTTCCGTTCATCCATAAATGCCACAAATGAAGGACAGATGGAAGCAGCCTATTCGGTCGGGATGACAACGAGACAAGGTTTGACGCGGATCATTCTGCCACAAGCGTTTTTAATCGCATTGCCTAATTTGGGAAATGTTTTTATTGGGCTTATTAAAGCAACCTCATTAGCTTTCGCTGTAAAAGTTGTAGAAGTAGTAGCCATTTCCAAAATTATAGCGAACGATGGATACCGTTTTATCGAAATGTATTTAGTCGCATCCATTATTTATTGGGTTCTTTGCCTCGTCTTTGAATTTATCTTTTTTAAACTGGAGAAGAGGATGAGTCGTTCTGAGGCAAGAATGGGTCTGAATACATCTGCTTAATAAAGAAGTGAGGAAAAGCGCTATTGCTCAAGAATATGAGCAATGGCGCTTTTCAGATTGTAGCCCTAAGCTATGCAATAAAAAATGTACATAAACCAGAGGACAACGTTAATTACAGCATTACGCTGTGTCAGTCGTTGTCCTCATTTCTTTTGCATTACATAACCAAATCTTCGTGACTGCAATGTTGAAGCTTACTTTATGAAATTTTGTTTGCTCGGGAAGCTGCATGAAAATAAAATAGAAATGACAGGCAATTCAAAAAGATACTTGACGTTTAAAAAAATACCAATTAGAATAAAGATGCTAACAAATAAAGGAAGTGAATTAAGTGAATTTACGTGAACAAAAAGCTGCTCACAAAAAAGAAGCCATCATGAAAGCAGCAATCAGTGTTTTCACTGAAAAAGGTTATGGAGGAGCATCATTGGAGGATGTTGCCCAAAAATTATTCATGACAAAAGGCGCGGTCTATTACTATTTTAAAGATAAGCAGGATTTACTTTATCAAAGCCAAGTATATCTGCTGCAAAAAAGTAACCATTTGATATCGGAAATTTTGGATAGCAAATCGGCAACTATAGAGAAGATGAAAAAAGCCATTGTTCAACATACGGAATATGTCATTAATGAACGTTCAGGTTTCGAAAGTATGTTAAACCCTGAATCTTTTCTAACAATTGATCAGCAGAATGAAATTCTTCGATTGAAAAACGAATATGAAAGCAAATTTGATAAATTGATTGAAAAAGGGATAAAAGAAGGGGTCTTTATCCAAGGGAACATTAAAATCGTCCGGAACTTGTTGCTTGGTGCCATGAACTGGGTGATGCAATGGTATTCAGAAGGCGGGAAGAAGAGTAAAGCCGAGCTATCCGACATGATTGCTTTCTACTTGCTCCGCATGCTACTCCAAAATCCTGATGAAAATTATGTAAAGGGAGGTGGCGATGATGAAGTTCAATGAATTTGAAGTAGGCGATAATTTTCTGACGGCACCCTATACTGTTACAAAAGAGGAAATCATTGAGTTTGCAGAAAAATATGATCCCCAGCATATGCATCTTGACGAAGAAAAGGCAAAAAACGGTCCGTTTGGAGGGCTAATTGCCTCGGGATTACACTCATTGGCAGGAGTTTGGTCCAAATGGGTAGCACTTGATGTAGTCGGAGAAGATGCCATCGGAGGTGCCGGTATTGAGAGATTGAATTGGTTGCTTCCAGTAAGACCTGATGATCAGCTTATCGGGGAATTCCAAATATCCCAAAAAAGAAAACTTTCAGATGGAGTTCGGGGATTGATAGTCATCGATGCCAAGGTGCATAACCAGAATGGAAAAGAGGTGATGGAGTTCACACTAAAAGCCATTATTCGCGCATGAATGTAAGGGTTTACATAAAGGAGGGAGAAATAGATATGCCACTTAAGGATGTGAAGGTGCTAGATCTATCACGGTTACTGCCAGGACCTTACTGCACTATGATACTTGCTGATTTCGGAGCAGAGGTCATAAAAGTAGAAGAGCCGGAGGTTGGGGATTATATCCGCCATTATGAACCGAAGCGGGATGAAAATAGTGCGATTTACCACTCGCTTAACCGCAATAAAAAAAGCATCTGCTTGGATTTGAAAGACAGTGAAGATCACAGATGCTTTTTGAAGCTGGCCGAAGGAGCGGATGTGATAGTGGAATCATTTCGACCAGGTGTCATGAAACGTTTGGGGTTAGATTATGATGTGTTGAAAAAAATTAACCCACGACTAATCTATTGCAGCATCACCGGTTATGGCCAAACCGGGCCTTACGCTGAAAAGCCAGGACATGACATTAATTATATGAGTTATGCAGGTCTGCTTGACTTGATGGGTGAAAGGGGCAGAAAGCCAATTGTGCCTGCAGCTCAAATTGCGGATATTGGCGGTGGGGCCATGCCGGCAGTCATAGGAATTCTGCTTGCATTACTTAATAGAAGCAAGAGTGGAAAAGGGCAGATGGTTGATATAGCCATGTTGGATGGCGTTATTTCCTGGTTGCCCTTATTGTTGCCGCAGCATTACGCGGGAACGGAAGTTATTCGTGGTGAATCCTTGCTGAATGGAGGATACGCCTGTTATCAAGTCTATGAAACAAGCGATCAGCGGTATCTTTCTGTAGGGGCTTTGGAATCTAAATTCTGGCAAGCGTTTTGTAATAAAATCGGCAAACCGGAGGTCATAGCGCGACAGGGAGCCCCGAAGGAGGAACAGGAAGATTTAATAAAGGAAGTTCAAGCAGTGATAAAGAATAAAACGCTTGAACAATGGATGGAGATGTTTTCAGATGGAGAGGCATGTGTTTCTCCTGTCTTGAAAATTGATGAACTGGAGAGGAATGCCCAGATTGCGGAACGAAGAATGCTAAAAAACCTGCCGGGAGATTCGAACAGCAAATTTAAGGAAATCAGTAGTCCTATTAAACTTTCAAACACCCCAGCAGCCCCTATAAGGCGCGCACCTACTCTTGGTGAGCATACAGAGGAAATCATGAAAAGCTTGGGAGTGTCATATCACAAGTAAGCAACTAAACATAAGGGGGGAATTACCATCGGAAAGTATTATATTGTCGGCGTCGGAATGACGAAGTTCGGTAAACTATACGACTTCTCACTGAAGGATCTTACAAAAATAGCGGTCGAAGGAGCATTGAAAGATGCAGCTATACCGAAAGAATGGATAGATGCAGTATATTTTTCTAACACCGGCCAAGGAGCCATTGAAGGCCAACATGCGGTAAGGGGACAAGTGGCTGTACGTCCGCTCGAATTTGAAGAGATTCCTGTAATCAATGTTGAGAATGCCTGTGCCAGTGCAAGCACAGCTTTAAACCAAGCAATCCAATTTCTGAAAGCGGGGGAAGGCGATTTTGCTCTTGCAGTCGGAGCGGAAAAAATGAACAAAAAGTCTGGAGAGAAGGATTTTAGCATTTTTGACTCTGCATGGGATGTTGAAACGCCTCGGGAAAATATGGAAGTCCTGAAACGATTGGAGAAAGGTTTTGACATGCCGAAAGACGCGAAAAATGCAGCTAATTATAGCATGTTCATGGATGTTTATGCTTCATTTGCCAAATATCATATGGCTCGCTTCGGGACTACCCAAGAACAGATTGCGGCTGTATCGGCTAAAAATCATCAGCACTCGGTGTACAACAATTTAGCGCAGTACCAAAAACCATTCACGATTGAAGAAGTCTTGGCGGCACCGCCGATTGTATACCCTTTTACGTTGCCGATGTGTTCACCGGTAAGTGATGGGGCTGCTGCCGCAATTATCTGCACTGAAGAAGGGCTGAAAAGATTAAAAGATAAAAGCCGAGCGGTGGAAGTTGCTGCTTCAGTCGTGCAAACGGGGTCAAACCGAAAACCGGATGAAGTGGAAAAGCATCTAACGGCACTTGCGGCAAAGAAGGCCTACGAAAAAGCAGGGCTCGGGCCGGAAGATATATCGGTGGCTGAACTACATGATGCGACTGCTATCGGAGAAATTATTCAAATTGAAAATCTAGGCTTCTGCGACTTCGGGGAAGGTGGACCATTGAGCTTAAGAGGGGAGTTCAGCTTATCGGGGCGGCTTCCGGTCAACCCATCGGGAGGCTTGGAATCGAAAGGGCATCCTATTGGAGCAACGGGTCTCGGTCAGATCTTTGAACTGGTAACTCAATTGCGAAATGAAGCTGGCAACAGGCAAGTTGAATATGCCAAAGTGGCTATTGCTGAAAATGGTGGAGGAGTTTATGGCCTCGAAGAAGCGGTCGCTGCTATCACAATTTTAAAAACGCTTAATTAGATAGGGGGAGAAAAATGGAGATTCAAGGGAAAACTGCGATTGTGACAGGAGGAGCTTCAGGTCTAGGTTTTGCGACTGTCGAAAAGATAATTGAAAAAGGGGGACATGTGGCGATCCTCGACAGAGATACGAAAAATTTCGAGCACATCGCAAGCCGGTTTGGAAACGACCGTGTCGAAGCAATTGAGACGGATGTAACCGATGAAGAATCGGTGATAAATGCAATCGATCAAGCATTTCAGAAGTTCGGTTCGATTGATATTTGTGTCAATTGTGCAGGCGTCTCAGTGGGGGCGAAAACGTATAGCAGGAAAGGCGTCTTTCCTTTGGAAAAATTCAAGAAAGTCATAGATATCAACTTGAACGGCACATTTAATGTTTTAAGTAATGCCGTAGAAAAAATGGTGAAAAACGAAGTGCCTGAAGGTCAGGAAAAAGGGGTCATTGTAAACACATCTTCTGGCGCGGCATATGACGGCCAAATGGGACAGGCTGCATATTCTGCCAGTAAGGCCGCCGTTGCGGGAATGACTCTGCCGATTGCAAGGGATTTGGCGAACTATGACATCCGAATCAATGCCATTGCCCCCGGGCTGTTTATGACGCCTATGGCTGCTGGGCTTTCGGATGAATTGTTGGAAGGCATTAAAGGCCAAATGGAATATCCAAAGCGCCTTGGAGAACCATCGGAATTCGCATCATTGGTTACCCATATTATTGAAAACACGTATTTTAACGGCGAAGTAGTCAGACTGGATGGAGCGACGAGATTGCCTCCTAGATGATGAGTAGTACGGGCAGTAGTGTCTTTATCCTGGAAAAAATAGAGGGAGGATTGTTCATGAGTACATTGAAAAATAGAGTTGTAGAGAAACAGGAACTTGAACTGCTCAGAAAAAGCGTAAGGGATTTTTCACGAAAAGAAGTTTCGGAATATTACGATGAGTGGGAAAACAATGGGAATATTCCACGCAATCTATGGCGTAAATTAGGCGATCAAGGTTTTCTGCTGACAGAAATACCGGAGGAATATGGTGGGCTGGGAGCTCCTTTAGCATATTCCATGGCCATTGTAGAGGAATTTTCAAAACTTGGCTATAGTGCAATTTCCACTAATTTATCGGTCCACGATATCATAACGGCCCAGTATATCTTGAATTATGGAACGGAATCTCAAAAATCTCATTACCTGAAAGGGATGGCATCTGGTGAACTAGTGGCGGCGTTCGCTATGACTGAACCAGGTGCAGGCAGCGACTTGCAGGGTATCAAGACAACGGCTGTCTATGATGAAACGAAAAAAGCATATAAGTTGAATGGTCAGAAAACCTTCATTTCCAACGGACAACATTGTGATTTTGTCATCGTGGTCGCCAAAACGGATCAGACGGTGAAGCCATCCAGAGGGACGAGTTTGTTTTTTGTGGATGTAACAGCTGAAGGGTTTAGCCGTGGAAAGAACTTGGAGAAAATCGGACTTCATGCTTGCGATACTTCCGAAATGTTCTTCGAGGATGTATGGGTCGGGGAGGATAAACTCTTAGGCAATCTCAATGAAGGATTCAAGATCCTCATGAGTGAATTGCCGCGTGAACGGCTGACCATTGCGGTTAATGCAGTGGCGGCAATGGAGGGGGTCCTTGAGCAGACAATCCGCTATGTGAAGGAGCGTGAAGTATTCGGCAAGCCGCTGTCCGATTTTCAAAATACTCGTTTTGTCATTGCTGAATTGCAAACGAAAACAAGAGTCCTTAAATCGTTTGTAAAAGAGTGCATGGATATGATGATGGACGGGACGCTAGATACTGCGACAGCCAGCATGGCCAAGCTTTCGTGTACGGAAGCCCAAGGGGAAGTCGCCGACAAATGCCTCCAATTATTCGGTGGTTACGGTTATATGAAAGAATATCCGGTCGCCCGGGCATTCACGGATGCCAGAGTGCAACGGATTTACGGCGGGACATCGGAAATTATGAAAGAGATCATTGGCAAAGACATCTTCAAAGAATAATACATTCGGAAAATCTTGTGTAAAGGGTGAGGAGTAATGGTCGTTATGAAGAATGAGCAGGCAGTAATTGTTGAAAAAAGAAATCAGGTCGCCTGGGTCTATTTAAACCGTCCGAATGACATGAATGCCATTTCGAAAGAAATATTGGAAGGCTTAAAGGAAGCAATCCTAACAGTTGAAGCTGATGAAGAGATACGGGTAGTCGTCCTGACCGGAAGAGGGAAAGCTTTTTGTGCTGGGGCGGACTTAAAAGAAATGATGCGTGAATTGGAGAATAGACAACTTGGACAGACAAGTCTATTGGACGATGCAGATTCCACTTTTGGAAGTTTGACGAAGATGAGTAAACCATTGATTGCGGCATTGAATGGCATTACATTGGCAGGTGGCTTGGAGCTTGCGATGTCCGCGGATATTGTCGTTGCATCGGAAAAAGCTAAAATCGGGGATGCCCATGCGAACTTCGGCGTTTTGCCGGGGGCTGGTGGTTCCGCCAAGCTGCCCCGGATCATCGGTGTGAATCGGGCGAAGTATTTATTGTTTACGGGCGATTTCATATCGGCTCATCAAATGAAAGAATACGGCTTGGTTCATGAAGTGGTGGATCCGGAAGTGCTTGAGTCGACTGTACAAGCGATTGCGGAGAAGATTGCTGAGAAAAGTCCGCTTGTTTTGAAGAAAATGAAGCAACTCGTACGCGATGGATTGGAACAACCTTTGGAACTTGCATTAAAACAAGAGTTGCTTAGTTTGAAGGCGCATACGCAGTCCTATGACATGATTGAAGGATTAAACGCATTCGTAGAAAAGAGAAAACCGGAATTTAAAGGATACTAAAAGGGGGGCAACAAAATGAACATTGAAAACAAAGTGGCAATTGTAACCGGAGGAGCATCCGGATTAGGGTTAGGAACCGTGAAAGCATTGGCCGAAAAAGGGGCAAAAGTGGTCATATTTGATATGAATGAAGAAAAAGCGAAACAAGCGTGTAATGAACTTGGAGAAAACGTTTCCTATGCAGTTGTGAATGTATCAGATGAGGCTGCCGTTCATGCAGGAATCCAGCAAACAATGGAACAACATGGCGCGCTCCATATTTGTGTAAATTGCGCAGGAGTAGGTATAGCACAAAAGATCATCGGTCGGTCAGGTGTGATTCCGTTTGAGAATTTCAAAAAAGTAGTTGATATCAATTTGTTCGGGACATTTAATGTACTTCGGCTGGCGGCAGAGCAGATTGCGAAAAACGAACCACTTACAGATTCCGGAGAGCGGGGGGTTATTATCAATACCGCTTCTGTCGCGGCATATGAAGGACAGATGGGACAAACAGCTTACGGCGCAAGTAAAGCAGCGGTGGTCGGATTGACATTGCCTGCAGCTCGGGATCTCTCTTCATTCGGAATCCGGGTGAATACAATTGCACCGGGGCTATTCCGCACACCATTAGCCGAAATATTAGATGACCATGTTGTGGAGAAATTGGAGAAATCCGTTGAGTTTCCGAAACGGTTGGGAAGACCAGATGAATATGCAGATTTAGTAAGATTCATGATTGAAAACGAGTATATCAACGGGGAAGTTGTGCGTCTGGATGGAAGCATCCGTATGTCACCTAGATAAATGGATCGAAAAAGTGTGTAGAAGGCTGGTTCGCGATATCTTGGAATGTTCATTGATAAAAATAATGAAGTGAGGGGAAAAGGATGAATATCGTTGAAATGTTGGAAGTGAATACACTTAGACATCCAAGTAAAGAGGCGTTAATCTATCAAAATAGCACATATACGTACGAGGAGTCTAATGCGAAAGTGAACCAGCTGGCACACGGACTAGTAAAGGAAGGCGTGAAAAAAGGCGATAAAATCGCGATGTTCATGAAGAACTCTGCCGATTTTGTTTTCACATACTATGCGGGTGCTAAGATTGGGGCTATACTCGTTCCGATAAATTTCCGTTTATCGTCTAAAGAAATTAACTATATTATGACCCAATCCGAATCAAAATTTATTGTTGCTGACCAGGAGTACGAAGAAATTGTCTATGAAGCTATAAAGGAGATTCCAACGGTACCAAAGCAATTCACTGCGCCTTTTGCAATAAATGAACACTGTGGGTCTCTTTCAAAGCTTTTTATTAATAGAACAGAAAATCCTGGAATTCAGTTAAATGGCACAGATGATTTACATTTACTTTACACTTCAGGGACAACAGGATTACCCAAAGGTGCATTATTTGACCATGAGCGCGTAGAGGCTGTGGCATTACAGTTCATCTTAACGCTGAATTATCATTCAGATGAACGAATGATGAATTTCGCACCATTGTTCCATTGCGCACAATTGACAATTGGTATGCTTAGTGGGTTTTACATTGGCGCAACGACGGTCGTCTATCGTGATTTTAATCCAAAGGTGATTTTAGCAGATATTAAAAAGTACCGTATTACTAGCTTTTTAGCCGTCCCGACGATGCATATTGCATTTATCAATACACCGAAAGATGAGGATTTTGATTTTTCGTCAGTAGAAAAGATTCTCTATGGTGCGGCACCGATGTCGGCGGATGTGGTTCGTAAATGCATCGATTATTACGGAACCGACCAAATGTACAGTTTATGTGGTCAAACCGAGGGGGGACCAAATGGAATTGTCTTATACCCGAAAGATCATAAGAAGCACGCCGGAATGGCCGGAAAAAATTCTTCCATGTTCACTTTAGTGGATATCGTGAATGAGCAAGGGGAATCGGTAGAACCGGGTGTGGTTGGAGAACTACTATTTAAAGGTCCAACTGTGATGAAAGAGTATTATAACAATCCGGAAGCTACCGCGAAGACAATTAGAAACGGCTGGCTTCATACCGGGGATTTAGCAATGAAAGATCAAGATGGATATATTCAACTGGTCGATCGAAATAAAGACATGATTATTTCAGGCGGAGAAAATATCTATTCTATTGAAGTAGAGAATACAATTGGCATGCATCCCAAGGTTGCGGATGTTGCAGTCATTGGCAGTCCTGATACGAAATGGGGAGAGCTTGTTACGGCAATCGTTGTGAAGAAACCTGATGAAGAAGTTACTGAACAAGAAATCATTGATTTTACTCAATTAAATATTGCACGTTTTAAAGCGCCTAAGAAAGTGGTTTTTGTAGATGCTTTACCGAGAAACGCCTCTGGAAAACTAATGAAATATCAGTTAAGAGAGGCATACACTGAAAGCAATACTCTCCCAATGGGGGTGGAACGATGAAAAAAGCGACTGTTAAGGAAGCTGCAATGAGTAAGCAATCCTATTTTACGGAAGAACATCAAATGTTTCGGGACGCATTAAGAAAATTCCTTGAAAAAGAGGCTATTCCTTATTTTGAACAGTGGGAAGAAGAGGGGCTTGTTCCGCGCGGTTTTTGGAAGAAAGTCGGAGAAAATGGATTTCTATGTTCATGGATAGGCGAGGAATATGGGGGGCTAGGAGCGGATTTTCTTTTTACCGTGATTTTAAACGAAGAGCTTTGCCGCATCGGATTTGGCTTAGGTGGTCTTGACCTTCACAGTGGTATCGTTGTTCCTTACATCAATAATTTTGGTACAGAAGAACAAAAGAGAAGGTACTTGCCCGGCTGTATGAGCGGCGATATCATTACCGCCATCGCAATGACAGAGCCAGGTGCAGGATCCGATTTGGCTTCCATTCGTACAACCGCTATTAAGGAAGGGGATAGTTATCTATTAAATGGACAAAAAACATTCATTTCCAATGGTATCCAATCTGATGTACTCGTGGTTGTTGCTAAAACAAATCCAAAGGCGGTCCCAGCGCATAAGGGAATTAGTTTATTCTTAGTTGAAAGTGATATGCCTGGTTTCTCTCGTGGAAGGAAACTCAATAAAGTGGGATTGCACAGTCAGGATACAGCAGAATTGGTTTTTGAAAACGTCAAAGTCCCAGCTGCCAATTTACTAGGTGAAGAAGGTAACGGATTCTATCACTTAATGAAAGAGTTGCAACAGGAAAGAATTCTTTCGGTTGTAGGTGCGCAGGTTGCAGCGGAAGAAATGTTGCGTATGACGATTGAATATGTGAAGGAACGTGAAGCTTTTGGACAACCAATTGGTAAATTCCAAAATACGCAATTTAAACTCGCTGAAATGGCAACGCATGTTCAAATAGGCCGAACATTTTTGGATGATTTAATTGTAAAACATATGTCAGGAGAAGAACTTCAAAAAGAAGTGTCGATGGCTAAGTGGTGGATTTCGGATAATGCGAGAAAAATGGCGCCTGAGTGTATGCAACTTCATGGCGGATACGGATATTTGGAAGAATATAAAATTGCCCGCTGGTACCGTGATATTGCCGTTGTGCCCATTTACGCCGGATCGAACGAGATTATGAAAACCATTATTGCGAAAAAACTTGGGTTATAACAAGGGGAAATCTCAGGAATAATGAAACGTTTTCTATCTTTTATTCCAAGATAAGAATACCAAAATTATAGTAGTTCAAGGGAGAATAGATACATGAGGGAAGTAGTCATTGTTGAAGGGGTTCGGACTGCAGTAGGGAGACGAGGAGGGGCTTTGGCCAATGTTCGGCCAGATGATTTGGCAGCAATCGTGCTAGATGAAGTCGTGAAACGTGCAAAGATTGATAAAGGTGAGGTAGAAGATGTCATTTTAGGATGCGGATCCCAGGTGGGGGAGCAAGCTATGAATATAGCCAGAACTTCATTATTGATAGCTGGATTTCCAATCCATGTACCGGGTGTGACAATTGATCGTCAATGCGGATCTAGTCAACAGGCTGTGCATTTTGCAGCACAAGCGATTGCATCCGGCGATATGGACATTGTCATTGCGGGAGGTGTCGAAAGCATGACTCGTGTCCCGATGTTTTCGAGCCTGCTCGATAAAGGTCCAAGTAAGAAATTGACCAATCAATATGAAATTATAAACCAAGGGATGTCATCCGAAAGAATGGTGAAAGAATGGGGTTTGACACGGGAAGAGTTGGATCAGTACTCTGTGGACAGCCATACCCGTGCATTCAACGCCATTGAAAATGGGCATTTTGAAAATGAAATTGTACCTGTGGAAGTTGAGCAAGAAGATGGGACAACGACCCTATTTGCTGTAGATGAAGGTCCGCGAGAAGGGACAACGTTGGAGATTCTAAGCGGATTAAAAACGGTTTTTGATGAAAACGGTGTAATCACGGCAGGGAACGCAAGTCAGATTAGTGATGGAGCCTCAGCGGTTCTGTTGATGTCCCGTGAAAAAGCCGAACAATTAGGATTAAAACCGCGCGCTCGTATCGTTGCACGCTCCGTCGTCGGATCGGACCCAACGCTTATGCTGACAGGTCCAATCGAAGCGACCAGAATAGTATTGAAAAAAGCAGGTCTATCTATAAAGGACATCGATACCTATGAAGTGAATGAAGCTTTTGCTCAAGTTCCTTTGGTATGGTTAAAAGATGTTGAGGGAGAATATGAAAAATTAAATGTTGATGGGGGAGCCATTGCTTTAGGACATCCTCTTGGCGCGACAGGAACAAAATTACTTGTGACCTTGTTAAATCGTCTGGAACGGAATAATGAACGATTTGGTTTGCTTACAATTTGTGAAGGAATGGGGATGGCGAATGCCACTGTCATTGAAAGATTGGAGTAGGACCACGTTTAAAGGGGATGAAAAGGATGAAAGTGAATTTTGCCAGAATGTATCGTGACAACGCATTGAAGCGTCCTGACAAATTAGCATTGGTCAATACTGAAAGAAAAAGGGAATTCACATACAAAGAACTGGACTTATTTACGAATAAAATATGCCATCTGCTAACAGATCATTTTCAACTTGGGAAAGGCGATTCTTACGCGGCGCTACTGGAAAACGATAATATGAGTTTCTTTAATTTCGGCCCTTATAAAACGGAAGTGGCGGGGGTCTGGCTTAACTACCGGGACAATCTTACCGAGCATTTGTATCAGATTGATTATGTGAAACCAAAAGTCATTTTCGTAGAAGACGCAGTGTTGTTGAAGGATGGTTATCTGAACGAACTAAGCAAAAGAGGCATCCGCATTGTTTGCATGGATAGAGGCGATAAAGAACATGAAAATGTTGAATATTTTTGGGATATCATCGAAGGGCAAAGTGATGCGCATATCGATACGGAATACGATATTGACGAGCATGTCATCTTGTATCGTTTTACGGGAGGGACGACAGGACGCGGAAAATGCGCGATGTATACTTTCCGTAACATCTTCGGCACGATCGTACAGAACCATTCCATACCGGACAATATTTACCGAGAAGATACCAAATTCTTGCATATCACACCACTGACGCATGCCACCGGCGCATTTGCTCCACCAACCCATATGAAAGGTGGAATAAATTACACCGTTAATTTACCGGATTTGGAGCTATTGTGCAAAACGATACAAGAATATGGCATCACAGCTACATTTGCAGTTCCAACTTTACTGTATCGGCTGGAAGAGCTCGGATTACACGATAAGTATAATTTGAGCACATTGGATTGTATCTTGTACGGGGCATCACCGATGAGCCCGTCGAAGCTCGAAACGCTTCAGGACAAATTCGGTAATGTTTTTGTGCAAGGCTATGGCTCCACGGAAGCCTTCCCGCCAGTATTAAGTTTGGGAAAAAAAGATCATATCATAAAAACTGACGAAGATCGGAAACGCCTGTCGGCAGCGGGTCAGCCACTGCTGGGAGTCGATATGTTTGTCGCAGATCCAGAAGGGAAAGAAGTTCCGGCTGGTACGATCGGTGAGCTGTGGATTCGCTCAGATTCAGTCATTAAAGGGTATAAAGATGCACCAGAGGAAACGGCTTCCGAATTTGATAACGGCTTCTGGAGATCTGGAGACCTTGGCTATGTTGATGACAAAGGCTATTTTTACATCGTGGACCGCAAAAAGGACATGATTATCACCGGAGGTTTCAATGTATATGCAGTTGAAGTGGAAAATGCAGTCAACTCTCACCCAGATGTCAGCAACTCAGTTATTATCGGTGTCCCTCACGAAGAATGGGGCGAAATTGTGCATGCCGAAGTTGTCCTGAAGAACGGAAGTCAAGCTACTGAACAAGAGATGATTGATTTTGTCGCTGCTAAGCTGCCGAAATATAAAGTGCCAAAATCGATTGTCTTCGTAGATGAACTTCCCACTAGCACAGTGGGGAAGGTGTTAAGACGGTATGTGAAAGAGAAGTATTGGAAAGAAAGTGTTAGAAAAGTTCATTAAAGATTATTCAATAATGCTATTAAATTCGCCTCCAGTATTGAAGATAATAAGCCATATCATGACAAATTGATTTACAAAGGCCTATTCGGTGTGTTGTGGCACGTCGGAAAAATCAAGGCTGCCCGGAAAGTCAGTGTAAACTGATAATCCGGGCACCGTTTTTGTTTCTGTTCATCTATCTTTGGGGTTGATGCTATTTGGCTCTTTCCCAAAATGATTCATCCGCTGTGAATAATATTCCTCGGGAGTCTCCTGAAAAGACAATCCTTTTTCAAATATGGTTTCCGGATCCATTCCATTCGGTTCTCTTTCCGGTTCGTTCCTTGCTGGGTGACCCAATGGAGGCTGCTGTTTTTGCGTTGCTTTATCATTCATGCTGTTTTCCACAAATTCATTTTTGAATTCCTGCTCCTTATCTTCACTTAGTATTTTTTCTTCCCTGAGATCTTTATCCATTTCAATCTCCTCCTTTAATGTATTATCTATGTTTCTCAATTTGGGCTAGTACTGTTCAATTGCCGTTATTAACAAAATCGAAACTAAGCTCTGTCGTATACTAAGTGCATATACATTAAAAGAAAATTCCGTAATTCGTTTAAGGGGTTCTCTTTAAAGGTAAAGCATGATATATTAGCAATACGTTAACAGACTAAAGTGATAAAGCGAGATAATAAAAAAGGAGAGAGATCAATGAGAAAATATATGACATTATTCATCCTTTCAGTAGTTGCATTGTTCGTCGTAACAGGATGTGGCAATTCCAAAACTAACGGAAAGTCGGGCGGGAAAGATGTTCTCGTCATCGGTGTCGATGATAAATTTGCTCCAATGGGCTTCCGAGATGAAAACAACGAACTTACTGGATTCGATATTGAATATGCGAAAGCTGCTGCAGAGCACATGGGAATGGAAGCAAAATTCCAACCGATTGATTGGAAAACGAAGGAAACAGAATTGAGCAGTGGACGAATCGATTTGATTTGGAATGGGTATACAATCACGGATGAACGGAAAGGTAAAGTGCTCTTTACAAAACCTTATTTGGAAAACGCCCAAGTTGTTGCGACGTTAGTGGATTCAGATATTGCAACATTGAAAGATCTGTCCGGCAAAAAAATAGGTTTGCAAGGTCTTTCCTCGGCAGCGGACGCTTTGAATGCCAATCCAATTCATTCTGAAATTAAGTCTGTCTCCGAATATGCGGATAATGTTCTTGCACTTTCTGACTTGAAATCTGGCCGTGTTGATGCGGTCATCATTGACGAAGTTGTCATTGATTATTACATGTCCAAAGAAGAAGGCAAGTTTAAAGTGTTGGACGAGTCCTTAGCGCCTGAGGAATATGGAGTAGGTGTGAAAAAGGGCAACGAAGAATTGCTAGAGAAGCTACAGAACGCTTTAGATAAAATGAATGAAGACGGCAGTGCTGCAAAAATCTCCACGAAATGGTTCGGGGAAGATAAAGTACTTAAATAATGAAACGAGCATGCCGGGTTTTCGATAAGAAAACCTGTTTTGCTTTTTAGAAGGAGTTATCATATGTCTATCGACTATTTCTTATCCATCTTGAAACCGATGCTGGAAGGGGCCCAAGCGACCGTTCTACTATTCCTTGTAGCAATCATTGTCTCAATTCCGCTTGGCTTCCTGCTAACATTGGTTGCTAGAAGTTCCATCAAGCCGTTAGCATACTTGGCAAATACTTATATTTATTTGATGCGGGGAACACCGCTCTTATTGCAACTCCTATTCATCGTTTTCGGTCTACCGCTTATTCCGGTTATTGGGGAGTTTTTAGTGCTTGACCGGTTTGTCGCAGCGTGTTTAGGATTCATATTGAATTATGCAGCTTATTTTGCTGAAATCTTCCGTGGCGGTTTGCTTGCGATCGACAAAGGTCAATATGAAGCTTCCCAAGTGCTCGGCTTAAATCGTTGGCAGACAATGAGGAAGGTTGTACTTCCTCAAATGTTCCGTATTGCATTGCCCGCAGTGGCGAATGAGTCGGTCACTTTGGTGAAGGATACGGCTTTGTTGTACGCGGTAGCTGTCCCTGAACTGTTGCACTTTGCGCAAACAGCTGTCAACCGTGACTTCACCATAACTCCATTCTTGCTTGCAGGAGTCATATATCTACTCATTACGTTATGTTTGACACTGTTCTTCAAATGGTTGGAAAGACGATTGCGGTTCGATTAACTTTTGTTCGGAATAGATACGAGATTATTCGTTATTGAGAAAGAGGAGTGTAAGGCATGCCGATTCTTGAAGTAGAAAACATTAAAAAATCATTCGGCCCGTTGGAAGTACTGAAGCAGATCAGTTTTGAAGTGAATAAAAATGATGTCATCGCTGTCATCGGACCTTCAGGATCGGGGAAAAGCACGATGCTAAGAAGTCTTGTTCATTTAGAAGAACTGGATGGAGGAAGCATTGCGGTAAATGGAAACTATATCGTTAAGGATGGAATTTATTCAAAACCTCAACAATTGAAAGAGATTACATCCAAAATGGGAATGGTGTTTCAACATTTCAATCTGTTTCCGCATTTGACGGTCGTGGAAAACCTTGAACTAGCACCAAAGCTTTTGAAACAGGAAAGCTCGAAACAAACCCGTGAATTGAGCATGGAATTATTGTCGAAAGTCGGCCTGTCAGATAAGGCTGATGTATTGCCGTCCAAGCTTTCGGGCGGACAGAAACAAAGGGTGGCGATTGCCCGTGCCTTAATGAGGAAGCCCGAGATTCTATTGTTCGATGAACCGACTTCTGCCCTCGATCCGGAGTTGACAGGAGAAGTTCTCCGTGTCATGAAGGATCTTGCTCACGAGGATATGACTATGGTTGTTGTCACTCATGAAATGGAATTTGCGAAAGACGTTGCGAATAAAGCGATTTTCATGGATAAAGGCGAAATCGTGGAATCCGGAAGTCCGATCGATTTATTGACGAATCCGCAAATGGACAGGACAAAAGCTTTCTTATATCGCACATTGTCCAAATGAACAGTCAGTTATTATCATGCAGTCGGGAAATGAGTCCCGGCTGTTTTTTCATTTTGACAACAATGTGAAGTGGAGTTTATAGCACGGAAATTATGTTACACTACGGATAGAAATGTATTGTTTAAGGAGATGTTTTCATGAATCAATCCGCAGAAGGGAAGCCGTTTAAAAAACGAAATTACCGGCCTGCCATCATCATTTTATCAGTCGTTTTAATAGGTATAATCGGCATATTGTCGGGGATGCAGGGGGTAGAGAATTTTGATGCGTTCGATGTTACCATCCTCCCGATGTTAAATGCTATTTTCAATAGCTTCACATTCCTCTTTCTAGTCGCAGCTCTCATCGCCATAAAGAAAAGAAATGTAAATGTTCATCAGAAATTCATATATGCCGCATTTTGTACGACAGCATTATTTCTCGTGACTTATGTTGCATTTCATTATTTGTCCCCTTCTACACCATATGGCGGGGAAGGCATCTTAGCTGGAATCTATTATTTTGTGCTTATAACACATATTATTCTTGCTGCGGCAATCGTTCCGCTCGCGTTGACAAGTGTCGCAAGAGCATGGAACAGGGAGCATGAGCGCCATCGTAAAATAGCACGTTGGACGATGCCGATATGGTTGTATGTCAGCTTTACAGGTGTTCTCGTCTATATCATGATTTCACCATATTATTAAAGTAAAAAGGCTGTTCCCGTGTGAGGGAACAGCCTTTATTAATTTAGATAAGCGGGCGATCTGGATAATCCATACGGTGGTTTACATACTCGCCATCTACTAAGACAAGAATTTTGCCTTCATTGAAATAATCATTATAACGATGAGCTTCCTCCTCAGGAATGCCCATTCCGATTAATGCGCCAGCAAGTCCTCCGACTCCTGCCCCTGCAGCAGCACCGGTGATTCCTGCAACGATTGGTCCCGCCGCAATGATTGGCCCGATGCCTGGAATCGCTAGTGCTCCAATTCCAGCTAATACTCCTCCAAGTCCGCCAAGCAATCCTCCGGTTGCGGCACCAGTTGCAGCACCGTCCGCAGCATGCGTTCCTGTCTGCTCTTCGATGTTTTCTACGTGATCTCTATCCTTACTAATGATGGAGATTTCATTTGAGCTATATCCTTGTCGTTTCAATTCTTCAATTGCTGCTACAGCTTCAGATTCGGTTTCGTAATAACCTACCACGTGTCTTTGTACCATTTCAAAACGCCTCCTGATTATAATTTTGGTCTAGCTAATTGCTATTCTAGAAAATACCCCAACAAATCTATTTAAAACATCATAAGCCGTATTTGATTTAAAGCGGCATATTCGGGTATTTAACTACCAATAGAATAGGAGGTATCAAGATGGATTATCTAATAATTGGTATGAAGCTCATTGTTGGATTGATTGCTTTAATGGCTGTCATTCGGCTTTTAGGCAAGAAGCATTTGGCTGAAATGACTCCGTATGACATCATCTATTTAATAATGTTCGGAGGCATCCTAGAAGAAACATTGTATGATGAGAAAATCTCGATATGGAAATTCGTATTCGCTATTACTATATGGGGTGGGTCCATATTTGCTGTCGAGAAGTTGGTTGCTAAATTCAATCCGTTGCGAATTCTCCTAAAAGGAGAGCCCGATCAATTGATTTCAAACGGAAAAATCAACCAAAAAGCTTTTAAGAAAAACCAATTAGAAATGGAACAGGTGCGAACAATGCTCCGTCAACAAGGAATCTTTTCATTAAGAGAAGTACGCGACATGTATATTGAACCAGGCGGCCAGGTTTCCATTAATACGTTCGCAAAGTATAAGTCTGTCGTAGCCGATGATTTAGGAATCGAAAAGAAGGAAGAAGAGCCGAGTGCCTTGCTAATCGATGAAGGCGAGGTGAAAACCGAAGTCTTGAATGCTATCGGAAAATCCAACGAGTGGCTGCTAGAAGGGATCAATGCAAAAGGATTTGATCGTGTAGAGGAAATTATCTATTGTGAATGGTCGGATACTGATGGTTTCTTCATAAGAGGATTTACTGATACTATAGAATTGAATAATCATCAGCCGAGCTGATCGGTTGATGGAGGAGGCTGTCAGATGCAATCATTTTCAATGCTCATTAATGGAGAGGAAATCGGAGATAGTCTTTCTACTATACAAGTCATGAATCCTGCGACAGGAGAACAGATAGCTACTGTACCTAATGGAGGTGCAAAGGAAGCTGTTTTGGCTGTGGATGCAGCATACGACGCATTTAAAGATTGGTCCGCTTTATCCGCCTATGATCGGAGTTCACTTTTGAACAAATGGCATGAGCTGATTGAAATCCATATGGAAGATCTTGCGCGAACAATGACGGAGGAACAAGGGAAGCCTTTAGCAGAAGCTAGAGGTGAAATAAAGTACGCGAACGGATTCATATCTTGGTATGCGGAAGAAGCGAAACGCATTTATGGTGAAATGATCCCTTCAAGCCAGACGGGAAAACGGATCTTCATCCATAAACAGCCAGTTGGCGTAACGGCTGTCATTACGCCTTGGAACTTTCCGGCGGCAATGATTACAAGAAAGGTTGGACCTGCACTGGCAGCAGGTTGTACAGTCGTCATCAAGCCTGCGGAACAGACTCCGATAACAGCAATCCGATTGGCTCAGTTGGCGTTGGAAGCTGGTATACCTGCTGGTGTCATTAACGTTGTAACAGGTGATGCGAGTGCGATAGGTGAAGCTTGGCTGAAAGATACACGTGTCCGTAAGCTGACATTTACCGGTTCTACTGAAGTAGGGAAGCTACTCATGCGCGAAGCGGCGGACACGGTGAAGAAAATTTCTTTGGAACTCGGGGGACATGCCCCGGCAATCGTCATGGAAGACTGCGATATTGAAAAAGCGGTGGATGGAGTCATTGCCGCTAAGTTTAGAAATGCAGGACAAACATGTGTATGTGCAAATCGTATTTACGTTCAAGAAACAATAGCGGAAGATTTTACAGCAAAGTTTGTTGATCGGGTGAAGCGTTTAAAAGTCGGTAACGGAATGGATGAAAATGTTTCAATCGGTCCGCTTATCGATGAAGACGCAATAACTAAAGTACAGTCACATGTAGAGGATGCACAGTCAAAGGGCGCGAAAATTGCTGTCGGTGGCGCAAGGAAACAAGGTCTGTTTTACGAACCGACTGTCTTATTTGATGTTAAAGATAATATGGTTTGCATGCAGGAAGAGACATTTGGCCCCGTAGCACCGATTACGACTTTTTCTTCGATAGAGGAGGTTCTCCGAAGGGCGAATGATTCGATTTATGGATTGGCAGCCTATGTATTTACAGAAAATATTTCAAGAGGAATTCGGATGAGCGAGCAATTGGAATACGGAATTGTTGGTTTGAATGATGGACTTCCTTCCACTCCCCAAGCCCCATTCGGCGGGTTCAAGCAGAGCGGGCTCGGTCGGGAGGGCGGCCATCATGGCTTAGATGAATATATTGAAATCAAATACATTTCAGTAGGGTTATAAGGCGAAATAGAGACATCCGCTCAAAGCGGATGTCTTTTTTTGTCTTTTTTATTTCACATCTATCAAAAGTAGCATAATATTAGGTTGAATATTTTAATAAATAAAATAATTTTATCTTAAAATCTATTTATTTGTCTTGAAATAAATGGTAGACTGAAAGCGACAACGTAGAAGAAGGGGGAAATGGTTTGGTTTTCAAAAGAACTTCCATGTTTTTTATGGTTGTTATTATGTCGTTTGCTGCCGTGTTCACAGTTGTACCAAGTCAGCCAGATGTACAAGCTTCAGGTCAGTACGAGAGTCTGGAAAGAAAAATCAATACGATAATGGCTGATTCATCAATGAAGTCTCTTGACGCCAGTGTCACTGTACGAAAGGCGTCAACTGGGGAGATTATATTCGAAGCTAATGCGGAACGCAAAGTTACACCTGCATCCACTTTAAAGCTTCTCACATCAGCGGCCGCTTTGGAAACGCTTGGTGAAGAATACCAATTCACGACAGATGTGCTCACGGACGGCTCAATAGCAAAAGGGGTTTTAAACGGCAATCTTTACTTAAGAGGGCAAGGGGATCCAACTCTTATGAAAAGGGATTTGGATCAATTTGCTGCCACTCTTTCAAAGCTTGGCATAAAGAAAATCACTGGTGATTTAGTCGGAGATGACAGTTGGTTTGATTCCGTACGCCTATCTCCGGGGATTGATAAAAGTGACGAAACTTTTTACTATGCCGCGCAAATATCCGGATTGACGTTATCACCGAATACTGACTATGATGCCGGCACTGTGATTGTCAACGCCATACCGACAAAAAAGGGGTATAAAGCGAAAGTGACAATGACGCCTGATACGGGCATCGTCACGATTGTTAATAAAAGTAAAACTGTTCCGAAGGGCTATAAAAACACGTTATCTATCAAACGCCAACATGGAACGAATAACATTGTCATAACGGGAAATGCCCCTCTCGGAAGTGGGGGAAAAAAGGAATGGGTGACCGTCTCTAACCCAACAGCTTATACGCTAGATGTTTTTAAAAAGTCGCTTTCTGAAAAAGGGATCACGTTCACAAAACCATCGAAGGTGACAAGGCGGGAAACCTCACAACAAGCCAGAGTCCTTGCATCCAGACAATCGATGCCATTGAAGAAATTGATGAGGCCTTTCATGAAGTTAAGTAATAATACACATGCCGAAACATTAGCAAAAACGATGGGCAAACGAGTATATGGGGAAGGAAGCTGGAATGCAGGTTTGCGCGTCATGCGTGAATTTGGACAAACCATTGGTTTACAACCTTCTGAATGGAAATTCGAAGATGCATCCGGAATGTCCCATAATAACAAAGTGACGTCCGCCCAATTGACAGAATTGCTGTTCCTTGCGCGACAAGCACCTTGGTATGGAAGTTTCGTACAAGGTTTGCCGGTTTCAGGGATGAATGACCGTTTTGTTGGAGGTACGTTAAAAAACAGATTAAAAGGTGCTTCTGTAAAAGGGAAAATTATTGCGAAGACCGGTAGCTTAAACCAAGTCAGTTCATTAGCAGGATATGTTGAAACGAAAAATGGGGAAACATTAATTTTCAGTGTCCTCACCCATGGGAAGAAAACGAATGCACTGCCAGCGATTGATAAAATAGCGACCGTCATCGCCACAACACCGATTAATTAAAACCCACAAACGGCATGAAAGTGTCGTTTGTGGGTTTTTCCTTTTGCAATCAAATTAGCAATTCAAATAACGTGCTGTCTTTATTGACTTCGGTGAACGGGAAGCCATTCTGTTCCATACGGAGCAACAGGCCTTCGTAATCTTCCTTCCTCTTCAGTTCGATGCCTACCAGTCCCGGCCCGTTTTCCTTATTATGCTTCTTTGTATATTCAAAAGTGGTAATATCATCGTCCGGTCCTAACACAGAGTCTAAAAACTGCCGCAATGCGCCTGCACGTTGTGGAAAATTGATAATGAAATAATAGAGCAGCCCTTCATGCAAAAGAGATTTTTCCTTAATTTCCTGCATCCGTCCAATATCGTTATTCCCTCCACTGATAATACAAACGACGGATTTCCCTTTTATTTGGTCTTTATAATAATCAAGGGCGGCAATCGGCAAAGCCCCCGCAGGCTCAGCGATGATGGCATGTTCGTTATATAAATTCAGAATCGCAGTGCACACTTTACCTTCAGGAACACTCATAATCTCATCGACATATTTCCGGCATATCTCAAACGTTTTGGCGCCTGCACATTTAACAGCAGCTCCATCGACGAATTTATCGATGTTTTCCAAAGTCATGACAGCGCCGTTCCGGATTGCGGCTTTCATACTGCTAGCCCCCTCCGGTTCGACTCCGATCATCTTAGTCATAGGGGAGAGGTTTTTAATATAAGTGCTGATCCCCGCCATGAGACCGCCGCCGCCGATGCTTGCGATAACAAAATCAATCGGCTCTTCAATATCATTCATCACTTCGACAGCTACTGTACCTTGACCCGCAATTATATCCTCGTCATCGAATGGATGGATGAATATCCGATCTTCCTTTTCTGCGCACTTCACTGCATGGGCGGAAGAATCATCGAACGTATCGCCGACAAGGATGACCTCGACAAAATCCCTCCCGAACATCTTCACTTGGTTTATTTTCTGTTTCGGCGTTGTTTGCGGCATGTAAATCTTGCCACTAATCTTCAAATGGGCACAAGCATAAGCGACACCTTGTGCATGATTGCCCGCACTTACACAAACGATGCCCTTTTCGCGTGCATCTGTTTCGATCCGCTTAATTTTGTAAAAAGCGCCACGTAATTTGAAGGAGCGCACATATTGTAAATCTTCCCGCTTAATATAGACATTACAGTCATATTTCTCGGATAGCCTCTCGTTTTTTTGCAAAGGTGTATGATTTACGACATCCTTGAGCAATTGATTGGCAATCAGGATATCTTCCACTTGTACTGTTTTCGTTTCACTCTTAGCCATCTTTGTCATACGCTCTTTCCCCTCCGGTAATAAAAATGAATATTTTATTATATTACCATGAAACCCCGAATAAGAACATAAGATTGTTCGTAATTGCTAATTAATTTTAACGATTTCATCAAGATGCATTATTCAATTAAATATGTAAGCGTTTTCTTTACAGGAAAATCAAATATTAGACGTCACGACAAGTTTCAATGCCTTTTGCCGGATGGAAAGATGAATTTTTTCAGAGTGGAAGATTTCCCCATCGATGACATAAGGCAATGTCTGTTGTCCTTCAATTATAATTTCTTTTCCTTTGAAATAGGTAACTTCATTAGCAATGAGAGGCTCTCCTTTTAGCAGTTCAGGGAAAAGTTTGGATAAGACTTTCAAACGTCTCGCATCATGTAAAACTGTTACATCTATAAGACCATCGTCAGGTTGTGCAAGAGGGCAAATCGTAAGGCCGCCGCCATACATTTTCACATTGCCGTTCGCAATTAGCCATAGGTCTGTTTGGAGAACGAGGTTCCCATCGACGAAAAGTTTACCGTAGAATGGCTTGAACGTCAGCAATTCAATAATGGCTGCAATCGTATAGGCGTCTCCTCCACGATTAAATTTATTGAGCCATCTTTTATAAATGGAGCGATCGGCCCTTATTCCAATCTGGGCATCCATTCCGACACCGACTACCGTCATTGCGTACATTCCATTCACATATAATAGATCCACAGATCTCGTTTCGCCGTGAATCAGTTTTTCGACAAATTGTTTCGGCTCGGCAACCAAACTGAAATTTCTAGCGACATCATTGCCCGAGCCAGCAGAGAAGACAGCTAATGGTATGTTTGTATCGACCAATTGTTGGAGGACAGAGCTTACTGTACCGTCACCGCCAATTACGACAAAAGCCGTTATTGAATGCATAGCTGTAGTTTCATTTATATAAGCACGTGTGATTTCTGAAGAGACGCATATATGCGCTTCATAAGGTAATTTCTTTTCTATAAGAATCGCTTCAATTTCATGCCATATGGCAACTGCTGCACCTTTACCTGAAGTTGGATTAATCATAAATACAAACATCGGATGACCTCTTTCCTATCTAATAGTTTAACATAATTATAACTAAGGAATTACTCCAATTTCGAATAGTCTGTTTAGAGAATTTAGAAGTCGGGAAAACTTATAGGGATGTACGAAGAAAAGGAGATGATATCATGCAAAAATGGGATAGTAGACCAGACAAGCCCGATGCCGGTTTATGGACCGCATTGGGAGTGTCTACACTTATCATACTCATTGTCATCTTCGTAAATCTTATGTAATTCTGTAAGGCTTCTTTCCGTTAAAGGGAAGAAGCTTTCTTCGTTTGTCTAAATTTTACTCTATCATTATAATGAAAGTAGCGAATTTTTTGAAAAGGGGAGGGGACGGTAATGAATAAGGTGGAATCCATATTACGTGCTGACGCATTAGATATTAGAGAAATGATAAGAAATAGGGAACTGACTGTGACAGAAGTCACTTCGATTTTCATCGAAAGAATGAAAGAAAAAAATCCAGCGGTCAACTTTCTGGTGGAAAGCCGTTTTGATGCCGCGATGGAGCAGGCTGCAAAGGCAGATGTCGCACTATCGAACTGTGATGCAAAAGGGAAATTGTTCGGCGTTCCGATGAGTATGAAAGAATCATTTAATGTCGCTGGAATGCAAACGACCGGTGGATTAATCGGAAGAATAGGATTCGTTCAGGAACAAGATGCAGAAGTTGTCAGGAAGTTGAAAGCTGAAGGTGCGATTATCATCGGGAAGACGAATACACCTGAATTATGTTTTTGCCAAGAAACGGACAATAAATTGTATGGCAGGACAAATAATCCATGGAATTTAAATCGGACAGCAGGCGGTTCAAGCGGCGGAGAAGGAGCAGCGATTGCACTCGGAGCGGCTGCTGTAGGACTCGGTTCAGATATAGGTGGATCAATCCGGTTTCCAAGCCATTTTAATGGTGTTGTTGGATTCAAATCTGGAAAAGGGCAAGTTTCCCAGAAGGGAAGTTTTCCGTTTGTGGAGAACGCATGGCAGCAAAGGATGCTCGGCATTGGACCGCTTGCGAAAACAGTAAGGGATGCGAAACTAGTCTATTCGATTATTGCAAACCACGAAATGGATGAGAAGGACATCAATGATTTTTCTATTGACGTATTTCGCACGATTGAATTCTCGCTTTCAGATGACATGGTAAAGCTATTAAACGATGTATATCTTTACTTGAAAAATAACTATGTAACGGAAAGAGAGCCCATTCCGCAGCTCGGGGAATCGGCACTTCTGTGGCAGGAGATCATGTCAATAGATGGTGGGAAGTCAACTAGAACGATAGCCTTCGAGAATGTTAAGGGAAGTCCGTTTACCGCATACATGAAAGAAATGACAGGCAGGAACGCAAATATTCATCGTTATTTGTCGTGGGCGTTGATCGGTGCTTCTTTATTCAAACCGTCGGTGAAAAGGGTGAATGAAATATCGCTTCTGTTGAAAGATGGGGATGAATTCTTAGAAGAGTATTTGGAAAGACGGTTGATCGTCATGCCGGTTTACCATACTGCCGCACCGCCTCATGGCATCGTTTTTAAAGAAGTATTTTCGATTAACAAGACATTCCTGAAATATATGCCATTTGTTGCATTTGCAAATACATGGGGACTTCCGGCTTTGACAGTACCAGTGGGAAAGGATGACAACGGAATGCCAATTGGTCTGCAAATCATTAGTAAGAACGGCAACGAGGACGCCATCTTTTCCCTCGGTACGATTCTTGAAAACCAATTTGGAGGCTACACGATGGCGGATTAATGTCAGAACAAATAAACAGATGAAGAAAAGCGAAAAACTTTCCTTCATCTGTTTATTTATTGAACACCGAATGATAGAAGATAATGAATTCTATTTTTTTACCTATAATTTTGATGGTGATTAGAGAATGCTGTGATATAATGCAGGATGAACATAATTTTTTTATTGAGGAGTAATGACAATGTTAAAAGACTTCTTTATCGGCCTATCTCAAAATCAAGTTTTGAATAGTGCGGCAAAAAAATATGGACTAAAACTAGGCGCGCAAAACGTAGTGGCGGGAACAAATATTTCAGAAACAATTGATAGCATTAAAGAACTGAACAAACATGGCATCTCTTGCACTGTAGACAACTTGGGCGAATTCGTCTTTGAAAAAGAGGAAGCGATCGCTGCGAAAGAACAAATTCTCGCAGTCATTGAAGCTATTCATGAGCATGATGTTGACGCACACATTTCATTGAAGCCTTCTCAATTAGGCCTCGACATTGACTATGACTTTTGTAAGGAAAACATAGAGGAAATAGTAGCTGCTGCAAATAAGCATGGTATCTTCGTCAATTTTGACATGGAAGACCATCCTCGTCTTCAACCTTCATTCAACTTGTTGGACGAGCTCTCAAAGCAATACGACAATATCGGAACGGTCATCCAAGCATATTTTTTCCGAGCGGAAGAAGATTTACATAAGTATAAGAATTACCGACTGCGAATCGTCAAAGGGGCATACAAGGAGACCGCGGAAGTCGCATATCAAGATAAACAGGACATCGACAAGAACTACATCAAATTAATCGAATGGCATTTACTGAACGGTAAATTCACTTCCATTGCAACTCATGACCATAATGTCATCAATCATGTAAAGCAATTTGTCAGAGACAATAATATTCCGAATGATAAGTTCGAATTCCAAATGCTCTATGGTTTCAGGAAGGACATGCAGTTGGAATTGGCGAAAGAAGGGTATAACTTCTGCACATACGTTCCTTTCGGCCAAGATTGGTATGGCTATTTCATGCGCCGTCTTGCTGAAAGACCACAAAATATGAACCTTGTCGTCAAACAAGTGTTTACGAAGAAGACGAATACGATGATCGGGTTAGCTGCAGGCGCATTCCTACTTGGACGCCTGACGAAGAAGAAATAAGAGACGGCCAGTCACACTAGGATAACTAGTGACTGGCCGTTTTCTTATCCGAAAACAACGATTGTAATGAAATAAATGACCATGGCGACTAGGCCGATCGGCACTCCGAATCGTGCCCATTCGACACTTTTAATATTTAATTTTCCTGCGGCGATAATGTTCGGGATATTGCCGGGGATGAGCATCCCGCCACTAATTAGAAGCCCTAACAAGATTGCTTTAATGGTCGGCTCGTCCATCACACTGCTAATTTCCGCGGCAGCAAGCGTTGCATTATCGAGAACAGCTGAAATCATGTTAATCCAATAGAGTATGTATGGATTAAGATCGAGTAGGAATTTCTTAATGAACGGTTCAAATCCGGCGCCTAATAATGTCAAAGCCATGACGAACAGGTACACTTTAAACCCACGGATAAAAATATCCACCAATGATTCCTTCCCTTGATTCGCCTTCAACCCTTTTGTCTTTTTAGTAGGATTGATTAGAAAAATAGCTAATATGCCAAAAGCAATAACCCCTGGAATGACGTCAGGGCCGATGAGTCTCAATAGATAAAAGAAATCTTCATTTAGCTTGCTCGTTGCAATTGTTGAAAGAGGCTCACCTATAGGCGTCAATACAGCACCCATTCCAATTGAATAACAGGCGAGGATGACAAAGCGGACTTCCGATCTACGATCAAGCTCCAAAACACTGACAATTGCCACTAAAACGAGCGCGGCAATGATAGCGGTAATCACACTGGATACGATTCCGAGGATAATGATAATCAATGCTAAAAAGAGTTTGAAAGGAAGAATCCGGCTGACTCCTTTAATGCTTTTTTCAAAAGGCTTCTGCAACCATTTGAAAATGAGACCCGCCACTACGACTGCAATCGTAATATGTATAGGATCTTCAAGAGCTTTCAGCACCAAGTCCTTATTTAGAACTCCGCTGACTACGACTGCCGCAATACCCATTATGAAGAGGAACAACTCCAAATTACGCTCTACAAATGGGATTGTAAAAGGCAGAAATAGAACTAAAACTAGGATGATTGTCAATCCAACAATCATAATATTTCCCCTTTTTCTATTAATTAATTATCTCTCTATTCTATCATATTACTTTTATTTTTAATGGAGAACATCTTTAACAAAATAAAAAAGCAATACCGCGTTCGGTATTGCTCAGACTGTAGACAAAAGGGTTGGAAATCATAGATTTCCAACCCTTTTGCTTAAACATCTACATTTTAACTGTCAGTAGACTGAAATAACGTTGATTTCCGTTCCGGGCGGACGCTTTCCGGGGGGCTTGCCCTCAGCCAAGCGAACAGCGAAGGGTTCGCTTTGCCTTAATTTCTGCGAACTATGCAGAAATTAAGGCACCAGGCTGCTCCTAACGCTACGCTTTTAGTCGCAAGAGCCGTTCGTCGTAACGGCTCTTCCTGCGGGGTCTTCACGCTGCGCTAATCCCCCAGGAGTCGCCGCCCTGCACTCCAATCAACTGGAAATCCTTTAAGACAGGGGTATCATTTCAGCCTCCATAGCCGGCGCTCTCCACGCCCAACTGGCCAGTTTCTTCGCATTTATGGCAGCAAAAGTTAGCATCGCCTGCAAGGACGTGGTTGTGTCCCAAGTCCTCAGCTACATCCAAATAGTCCTGCCAGATATGCCGTTGAATCATCTTTTGTTGATTCTTACTTTGCGTGCATCGGCCAATCACTGGACACGCGGCACAAATAGATGGCGTCGATGCATGCTGGCGATATCCTTCCTTCGTTGTTGTTCGGTAGGTAAGCACCTGTCCTTCGGGACAGAGATAGCAGTCGTAGCTCGTCATAGACATTCCTTTTAGAGAATCAGGTTCTTCCTGAACTTCCGTGATTGGAGCGGAGAGCGGCGACTCCTGCGGGAACAGCACGAGCTGAAGACCCTGGACTGAGCGAAAGCCGTAACGAAGAACGGCTTTTGCGAGTAAAAGCGTAGCGTTACGAGCATAGGGGTGCTGTCTAATTTCTGCACAA